>JACMQR010000286.1 GCA_014376885.1 Polaromonas sp. | reverse complement strand
TCGCCGGCCAGGTAGTTGCGCGAGTAGCGCACGATGACCCAGCCGAGAAAGGTCGTCAGCGCCAGCATCAGGACGCTCAGCGCGTCCAGCCTGACCGCCGGCAGCCAGGCCGCCGGCGCGACGCTGGCCGGCCCATGCACCGCCACCGCCAGCCCGGCCAGCAGGGCGGCAAGCAGCGCCAGCAGGGAAGTGCCCTGCGCCAGCGGCCAGGCCCAGGCGTGCCGGGCTGCCCCGCGCGATGCCAGCCAGGCCGGCAGCAGCAGGCTGCAGGGCAGCACCAGGATCAGCGCCGCCAGCACGGCCTGCAGGGCAGAGGCCGGGACATGGGATGTGAGCAGCATGGTTCGGGTTCGTCCGTTAAGCAGTGAGATGGAAAAGCCGATGATGGCGCACTTTTAATGTTCTGTAAAATTCATAATTAGTCTAATAATGTTCTATTAAACAGAACAATTTACGCCAGCAGACCCGCTATGCCCCACCTGAACTACCACCATCTCAGCTACTTCCGGATGGTCGCGCGCACCGGCAACCTGACGCGCGCCGCGCAGCAGCTCAATGTGTCGCAGTCGGCCCTGTCCACCCAGATTCGCCAGCTTGAAGAGCAGCTTGGACAGGCGTTGTTCGACCGCCAGGGCCGCCGGCTGGTGATCACCGAGGCCGGCCGCATTGCCCTGGGCTATGCCGAGACCATCCACGCCAGCGGCAGCGAGCTGCTGTCAACCTTTCGGGGCGGCATGCTGCAGGTGCGCCAGGTGCTGCGCATCGGCGCGGTGGCCACGCTCAGCCGCAATTTCCAGGAAAGCTTTGTCGAGCCCTTGCTGGGCCGCGGCGACGTGACGCTGGTGTTGCAGTCCGGCAGCCTGCCCGAGATGCTGGCCCGGCTGGCGGCGCACAGCCTGGACCTGGTGCTGTCCAACCAGCGGGTGCATGCCGACAGCCTGCACCACGGCCAGTGCCGGCGCATTGCGCGCCAGCAGGTTAGCCTGGTCGGCCAGCCGCGCAGCAGCGCTGCCGCGCCGTTTCGCTTTCCGGACGATCTGCAGGGCCTGAACCTGATTTTGCCCAGCCCGCAAAGCGAGTTGCGGGCGGCTTTCGATCTGCTGTGCGAGCAGCACAAGCTGCGCGTCACCGCATTGGCCGAGGTCGATGACATGGCCATGGTCCGGGTGCTGGCCCGGGCCAGCGCCGCGCCGGCGGTGGTGCCCACCGTGGTGGTGCGCGACGAGCTGCGCGACGGATCGCTGCAGGAATACTGCCGCCTGCCCAACCTGTGGGAAAACTTTTTTGCCATCCATCTCAAGCGCCAGTACCCGCACCCGCTGATCGAGGGGCTGTTTGCGCGCAGCGACAGCGACCTGCTGGCCATCTGATTCAGCAGCAGGCGCCAATTGCCAGGCGCCGCCGCTGCCGGAGCGGCCTGATGGGGGCAAGGTCAGGCGTTCAGCAGCCCGGCCAGCCTGACTTTCAGCGCCGCATTCTCGGCACTGAGTTCGGTGATGGTCTGGCGCAGCCGGGCCATCACGCCTTCGGGCGTTTCGGGCTCGGTGCGGGCCACGGCCTGGCTTTCGCGCACCTGGCGGGCGGCCTGCTTCAGCTCTTTCTTGCCGCCGGCGACCGCCGCCACCTGCGCCTCGACCGGCAGCGACGCCACGGTGGCCGCCGCGTTGATCGAGATGGTCCCGGACTTCACCGCCGCGACCAGTTCGGGCGCGGCCGACTTCTGGATTTTTTCAATCTGGTGGATGGTGGCGTTGCTGATCCGGGCGGACTTGGCGATGGCGCCCATCGACGGCACGGGTTCGGGCCTGGCAGCAGCCCGGGCGGCTTCGGACCCGGATGATTCGGCAAGCGCTGGCTGCACGCGCGCGGTCAGGATGTCCTTTTTGCGCAGGGCCAGCACGCCGCGCTGGAAGTCGGACACGCTGCGCCGGCCCAGGTGCTGCTCAATCATCCACAAATGCACGTCGTCGATGGAGGTGAAGCGGGTGTTCTGCACGGTCTGAAACGGAATGCCATGCTGCGTGCAGATGCGGTAGCGGTTGTGGCCATCGACCAGCACCTCACCCCACAGCACCAGCGCATCGCGGCAGCCCTCGGCCAGCAGGCTGCGCTCCAGGGTTTCGTTTTCTTCCGGCGTCAGCGGGTCGATGTAGGCAAGCAGTTCTTCGTTGACGGTGATGTTCATGGCGGGACAGGCAGGCAAAAATGGCAGGGGCGCCATTCTATAAGACCGGGGTCTTGCGAATGGCGCCCCAGGGCCAGCCAAGCCGGCCGGTCTTCAATGCTTCGCGGGCAGCGTGTTTGCCATGAAAAACCGTATCATCTCCTCGCTAGCGTCCGGGCCGGTGCCGTCGGTGTACGAGCCGCGCGCGCTGCCGCCCGACCAGGCATGGCCGGCGCCATGCACCGCCCAGTGCTCGGCCAGCACGCGGCCGCCCGCTTCCTTGTAGACCCGCCGGGTGTAGTCGCGCCCGTTGGCGCTTTGGGCGCGTGTCGTCTCGGCCTTGCTGGCCCCGGCGCTGGCCGCCAGCACCTGCTCGCCGTTGACCGGATTGACAGTCGTGTCCTGGTCGCCATGAAAGACGATGGTTGGCGGACTGGCCTTGGCGCGAGCGGGCAGCGCGGCAGCGCCGGTCTGCATCACGCCCAGCGCGGTTTGCACATTGCTCGCCGCGCCGGTCGCCAGGCCCGAATGCACACCGACGGCGGCGAACAGGTCGGGGTAGGCATCGCCCAAAATCGCCGCCATCGCGCCGCCAGCCGACAGGCCCGCCACATAGACGCGCTGCGGGTCGATGTTGTAGCGCGCCAGCACGTCCTTCGTCATGCCGGCCAGCAGCGCCGGCTCGCCACGGCCGCGTTTTTGGTGGTGCTGCTTGAACCAGTTCCAGCAGCCGGACGAATTGGCATGCGCGGTCTGCGCCGGGTAGAGCACATAAAAACCGCGCTTCAGCGCCGCGTCGTTCATGCCCGTGCCAGCGGCAAAATCGTCCGGATTTTGCGTGCAGCCGTGCAGCATCACCACCAGCGGCAGCGGCTCGGTGAAGGACGCCGGCGGAATGAACAGCTTGTAGTCGCGGCTGCCGGCCGCGCCTTCGGTGTGGCTGCCGCTGATGAACTGGCCGGTGGGGCCGGGCTTGACGCTTGCCCCCGGGGGTTTCTGCGCCGGCGCGGCGCGGCCGATTTCAT
>JACMQR010000285.1 GCA_014376885.1 Polaromonas sp. | reverse complement strand
CCGGTGAACTTCTTCGACTCCTTGTACCAGGGATTGCTGGTGGTGAAGCTGTGCTGGGGCAAGGCCGCCAGCATGTCCATGTCGAAGTCGGCGCGGTCACCGGCGTTCTTGAACTTGATGTTGCCGGTGATGGACAGAATCACCTTGCCTTTTGGCGCGTCCAGCGCATGGGACGTGCCGGTCAGCAGCAAGGCAGCGGCGCCCAGAAGGCATTGCCGGCGATTCAGATTAGAAAACATGGGTATTCCTGTGGGTTGGTGACGTGGCAAAAATCTGCCGTGCTGGAAAAAAACGCATTGGAAAGAGCCACGAAACCATCAGCATATCGCCGAAATGTATCGCTTTGTCAAATCAGCACGTAAACACTTACAAGCGCCTGAACAGCCGGGTATTTTTTGGCGGCCATCAAACTGACGCACGAAACCGGCCAGGCCAGATTCGTCGTGCTTGCCGGGACAGCAACATTCGCCCGACGCTGCTACGCTGACTGTTCCCGGCAACTGGCAAGCATGGAGACAAAAAAATGAACCAGACAAGCAAACCACCCCATGTGGCGCAAATCCGCCTCTATCAAGACTGGCTAAGCGCGCAGCGTGGCCTGCATTTTGAAACATATGACCAGCTCTGGCAATGGTCCACCACCGAACTGGACGCCTTCTGGCAAAGCATCTGGGATTATTTTGACCTGCAGTCGCCGACGCCGCACAGCGCGGCGCTGGCCCAAAACGTCATGCCCGGCGCCCGGTGGTTTCCCGGCGCGCAGGTCAACTATGCGCGGCAGGTGCTGCGCCATGTCGATGCGGCGCAGGCCGCCGGGCTGCCGGCGATCATCAGCAGCAACGAAAAGCGCCAGCGGCGCGAACTTGGCTGGCCCGAGCTGCGCCGCCAGGTGGCTTCGCTGGCGCTGCACCTGCAGGCGCGCGGCGTGCAGCCCGGCGACCGGGTGGCGGCCTACCTGCCCAATGTGCCCGAGGCCATGGTGGCGTTTTTGGCCACCGTCAGCATCGGCGGCGTGTGGAGCATCTGCGCGCCCGACATGGGCACGCCGGCGGTGCTCGACCGGTTCCGGCAGATCGCGCCCAAGGTGCTGATCGCCTGCGACGGCGTGACCCACGGCGGGCGCGACCTGGACCGGCTCGGCGTGCTGGCCGAGCTGCGCCAGGCGCTGCCCAGCGTGCAGCACACGCTGCTGCTGGGCAACCTGAATGCTACTGTTTCTATAGCTGGCTGTGCAGACTGGACAAGCGCCATCAGCCAAAATGATGCCCGAACCGATGAATTTGCGCCCGTCTGGCTGGCGTTTGACCATCCGCTGTGGATCGTCTACTCCAGCGGCACCACCGGTCTGCCCAAGCCGATCGTCCACGGCCACGGCGGCATGATTCTGGTGCAGCTGCAGCTGGGCCGGCTGCACAACGATGTCGGCTGCAGCTACCACCCCAATTCTTTTGGCGAGCGCTACCACTGGTACAGCTCGACCGGCTGGGTGATGTGGAACGCGCAGCTCACCGGGCTGCTGGGCGGCACCACTTGCGTGATTTATGACGGCAACCCGGCTGGCAGCCGCGAGCAGCCCGACTGGACAACGCTGTGGCGCTTTGCCGCGCGCACCGGCGTGACTTTTTTCGGCGCCGGCGCGGCCTTTTATGCCGGCTGCATGAAAGCCGGCATCACCGCCGCCCAATGCGGCGACCTGGGCCGTGTCCGCGCATTGGGCTCGACCGGCTCGCCGCTGAGCGCCGAGGTCCAGCAGTGGGGCTCTGACTTCATGGCGTCGGCCGGCGTGCCCGGTATCTGGTGGTGCAACATCTCGGGCGGCACCGACTTTGCCGGCGCCTTTCTCGGCGGCCACCGCGAACTGCCGCAAACCCCCGGAAAAATGCAGTGCCGCATGCTCGGCGCGGCGGTCGAAGCCTGGAGCGACACGGGCCAGCCGGTCATCGGCGAGGTCGGCGAGCTGGTGTGCACCCAGCCGATTCCGTCGATGCCGCTGTTTTTGTGGGGCGACGACAGCGGCGCGCGCTACCTGGCCAGCTACTTTGACATGTACCCGCCCGGCCACGGCCGCCGGCCCGGCGGCGGCGATGCCGAGGCGCAGGCCGGCGCGGTCTGGCGCCATGGCGACTGGCTCAGGATCGACCCCGGCCCGGCGGGCGGCTGCGTGATCTATGGCCGCTCTGATGCGACGCTGAACCGCCACGGCCTGCGCATGGGCACCAGCGAGCTGTACAGCGCCGTCGAGGCGCTGGACGCGGTGCTCGACGCGCTGGTGGTCGACCTGGAGTACCTGGGGCGGCCCAGCTGCATGCTGCTTTTCGTGGTGCTCAGAAGCGGCCGACTGCTCGATGCCGAGGTCAAGGCGCAGCTGGGCCAGGCGATCAAGACCGCGCTCAGCCCGCGTTTCCTGCCGGACGAGATTTTTCAGGTGGCAGAGATTCCGCGCACCCTGTCGGGCAAAAAGCAGGAGCTGCCGGTCAAAAAACTGCTGCTTGGCCAGCCGCTGGACAAGGTGGTGAACCGGGACGCGATGGCCAACCCGGCCAGCCTGGACTGGTTTGTCGCCCTGGCCCGGCAGCGCCTGGCCAGCGCGGGCTGACGGTGCGCCCGCTCAGCGCGGCGCGGCCTGGCCGACGGCCAGGCCGCGCAGGAATTCCGCCAGGCCGGTGTCGACCTCCATCTGGCTGGCCAGCACGCCGGCCTGGTGGACATCGCGCGTCAGGCCGATGTCGGTTTGCAGCCGTGTGGCCTGCTTGAGCCAGCCCCTGGCCTGGCGCTGGCGCAGCACCGGGCGCAGGGCTTCAATGCCGTAGCGCAGCCGCTTGGCCAGCAGGCGGGCGCGGTGCAGGCTTTCCGGGTGCGCGGCGTCCTTCAGGGCCTGCTCCATTTTTTGATGCAGGCGCGCAATGCGCGCCCGGGCCCAGTGGCGCAGGGCGTTTTTCTGGCCGGCGCCAGCGTCGGCCGACGGGTTTTTCGCCGGCAGCTCTTCGAGCCACTGGGTGATGGCCAGCAGCGCGCTGCCGACCGCCGGCACCTCCAGCGCATGGCCGATCGAGCGGCGTTTGAGCGCGGCGGCTTCGTCCATGGCGGCCAGCAGCGCCTGCCACCGGGCTTGCCGCTGCACGCTTTCATCGGTGTAAGCAGCGGCAAAGCGCGGCAGGGTCTCGAGGCGGGCGACATCCAGATCGCGCAGCTCGCCAACAAACGTCATCAGCGTGCCCAGCGCCTGCCAGGACGGCAGGGTGGCGGCGGCCAGTTCGGGTTTGAACAGCCGCAGTGCGCTTTTAAAGCGCCGCCAGCCCACCCGGGCCTGGTGCAGCACCTCCGGGTCGTCCGAGTCGCGCAACAGGTTCAAGTTGGTGGTGAACTGGCAAAACATTTCGCGCAGCACCGACTGCGCCGCCACCGGCAGGCTCATGGAGCCGGTCAGCGCCGGTGGCTTGGCGCGCAGGGGCCGCATCAAGCTGCCCTGGAGCAGCGCATAGCCGCGCTCGGACTTGCTGATGTTCAGCGGCAGCGCCGCCAGGCTGCGGGCAATTTGCTGGGCCACCTCGAACAAAGCCGACGGATGCCCGGCGAGCAGTTCGAGTTCGAGCTCGCACACCGGCGCGCTCTGGCCGCCGGCGACGATCTGCCCAATGTCCAGCGACACCTCGACAAGGCTGCCGCCGCGCTTCTTCACCGGCCAGCT
>JACMQR010000284.1 GCA_014376885.1 Polaromonas sp. | reverse complement strand
GCGCACTTCGAGCATGTCCTTGACCGGAATGCCTTCGGTGATGCAGATGGCCAGGTCCAGGTTGGCCTCGACCGCTTCCAAAATAGCGGCGGCGGCGCCGGCGGGCGGCACATAGATCACCGACACCGTGGCGCCGGTCGCCTGGGCGGCTTCGCTCACGTTGGCGAAAATCGGGATGCCTTCAAAGTCTTCGCCGGCGCGCTTGGGGTTCACGCCAGCCACGAACGCTTCGCGGCCGTTGGCATAGTCGCGGCACATCCGGGTGTGGAACTGGCCGGTTTTGCCGGTGATGCCTTGCGTGATGACTTTGGTGTGTTTATTGATGTAGATCGACATGATTTTTTCCTGATCGCGGGGCGCGGGGCTGCTTACGCGACAGCGGCGACGATCTTCGTCGCGGCGTCGGCCATGGTGTCTGCGGCGATGATCGGCAGGCCGGAGTCGGCCAGCATCTTTTTGCCCAGGTCTTCGTTGGTGCCCTTCATGCGCACGACCAGCGGCACGTTCAGGTTGACCGCCTTGCAGGCGGCGATGATGCCGCCGGCAATCGTGTCGCACTTCATGATGCCGCCAAAGATGTTGACCAGGATGCCCTTGACTTCCGGGTTTTTCAGCATGATCTTGAAGGCTTCGGTGACCTTTTCGGCCGTGGCGCCGCCGCCCACGTCCAGGAAGTTGGCTGGCTCGCCGCCAAACAGCTTGATGGTGTCCATGGTCGCCATGGCCAGGC
This sequence comes from Polaromonas sp., assembly GCA_014376885.1. Lineage (GTDB taxonomy): Bacteria > Pseudomonadota > Gammaproteobacteria > Burkholderiales > Burkholderiaceae_C > Polaromonas. Next base: position 3,662 of record JACMQR010000284.1, on the reverse strand, counting down.
CGGCGCCGTTGACCAGGCAGCCGATGTTGCCGTCCAGCGAGATGTAGGCCAGGTCGAACTTGGAGGCTTCGACTTCGGCCGGGTCTTCCTCGTCGAGGTCGCGGTAGGCGACGATGTCGGCATGGCGAAACAGCGCGTTCGGGTCGAAGTTGAACTTGGCGTCCAGCGCCATCAGCTCGTTTTTGCTGTTGCGGTTGAGCGGGTTGATTTCCACCAGCGAGGCATCGGTGTCCATGTAGCAGGTGTAGAGCTTCTGGAAAATGCTGACTGCCTGGGCGGTGGACTCGGCCGGCAGGCCGATGGCGTTGGCAATTTTTGTCGCTTGCTCTGCGCCCAGGCCCGTCAGCGGGTCAATGAACTCGGTGATGATTTTTTCCGGCGTGGCATGGGCCACTTCCTCAATGTCCATGCCGCCTTCGCTGGAGGCGATGAAGGCGACTTTTTGCGTGGCCCGGTCGGTCACCAGGGACACGTAGTATTCTTTCTGAATGTCGGCGCCGTCCTCGATGTACAGGCGGCGGACCTTCTGGCCTTCGGGGCCGGTCTGGTGCGTGACGAGCTGCATGCCCAATATTTCGCCGGCAATGCGCTTGACGTCCTCGATCGTCTTGGCCACCTTCACGCCGCCGCCCTTGCCGCGGCCGCCGGCATGAATCTGCGCCTTGACCACCCACACCGGGCCGCCGAGCTTTTGGGCAGCTTCCACCGCCTCTTGCACTGTGAACGCAGGAATACCGCGCGGCACCGGCACACCAAAATTACGCAAGATTTCCTTGCCTTGGTACTCGTGAATTTTCATGAAAGACCTTCAGGATTCAGTAAAAGAGGGGTGCAACAGGCTGCGGGGCCGGGCTGTTGGAAATCAAAAACAAACCCTAGCGGCTCAAAACCCAGCAGGCCAGCGCTCGCTGCGGACCGCCGGAGGGACTGTATCATGCTGCGATGCACAATTCTTGTTCGCAACTTACATTCGAATCGGCCTGAAATCGGTGAAAAATCGCCGTTTTCGAGCCTTTATTGACCGCTGAGGACCTTTCATGCCAAAGATTTTTATCGACGGGGAAGCCGGCACCACCGGCCTGCAGATTCGCCAGCGGCTGCAGGCCATGGCGCAGGTCGAGTTGCTCAGCATTGCGCCGGAGCAGCGCAAGGACGCCGCCGCCAAGCAGGCCCTGATGGCCCAGGCGGACCTGGTGATCTTGTGCCTGCACGACGATGCGGCGCGCGCGTCGGTCGCAATGATCGACGCGCTGCCGGGCAGGAAACCAAAGATCATCGATGCCTCGACCGCGCACCGCATTGCGCCCGGCTGGGTGTTTGGCTTTCCCGAACTGACGCGCGGCCAGCGCAAAGCCGTCATCGGCGCCAGCCGCGTCGCCAATCCGGGCTGCTATGCCACCGGCGCAATTGCGCTGATCCGTCCGCTGGTCGATGCCGGCTTGCTGCCGCCTGACTGTGCCCTGAGCCTGCCGGCGGTCAGCGGTTACTCGGGCGGCGGCCGCCAGATGATCGAGGCCTACGAAGCGGGCAGCGCGCCGGCCTTTGAGCTGTACGGCCTGGGCCTGGAGCACAAGCACCTGCCGGAAATCATGGAGTACACCGGTCTCACCCGCCGACCGGTGTTCATGCCGTCGGTCGGCAATTTCATCCAGGGCATGCTGGTGCAGCTGCCGCTGCATCTGGACCTGCTGCCGGGCCAGCCGACCGCCGCGCAGCTGCACGATGCGCTGGCCAGCCACTATGCCGGCAGCGAATGGGTGAGCGTTCAAGCCGCGCCCGAATCAGGCAAGCTCGACGCGCTGGCGCTCAAGGACACGAACCAGATGGAGCTGCGGGTGTTTGGCAACGACGCCTACAGCCACGCGGTGCTGGTGGCGCGGCTGGACAACCTGGGCAAGGGCGCGTCGGGCGCGGCGGTGCAAAACCTGAAATTGATGCTGGGGATATAGCCCCCACGCTTGGCCACTGCGTGTGCTGCGCTGCCCCCCGAGGGGGCCGCTGCGCCTGCGGCCCGGCAAAGCCGGTTCCGCGGCCCTGGCTGGGGCGAGGTCCACCCCCACGGTCGCTCACTGCGTGTAACTCCCTACCCCCCGAGGGGGCCGCTGCGCCTGCGGCCCTGACTGATGATGAAGGACATGCTCCACGCTTGTCCCGAGGTTTGAACTTACGAAGGCTCCTTAATCGTCTTCGGGCTGCGCCACCACGCGGTGGACCACGTCGCCACCAAAGCCCCGGCCGGCCAGAAAGCGCATCTGCTTGGCGCGCCCGGCGGCGTCCGCTGCCTGCCCGCCAAACTTCTTGCGCCAGATCTCGCGGGCGCGTTCGAGTTCGCTGCCCTTGAGCCGGTTGACCGCCTCGGCCACGGCTTCGGCGCCCAGCCCCTTGTTGAGCAGCTCGTACCTGATGCGCGCTGCGCCAAAGCGGCCGGCGCGGCGGTTGATGACGGACTCGACAACCCGCGCCTCGCTGATGAAATCCTTGGCCTGCAGGTCGTCGAGCACCTGTGCCAGCTGGCCGGGGGTTTGCTCGTGGGGCTTGAGCTTGCGTTCGAGCTCGGCCCGGGAATGCTCCCGGGCCGCCAGGCAGCGCAAGGCGCGGCCCTTGAGCGACAGGCCCGAGCCGGCCGGAGCGGCGGGATTGGCATCGGTCACCGGGCAGCGTCCCGGCAGCCACCGCCTGGAGCAGGCAGCATTGCTACGATTTCAGTAGCTGATTTCGACCGCCTGCTGTGCACACAGGCCTTGTTCGGCATAAAAACCGGGCTCAGGGCGCAGCCAGCGGCAAGGGGGCGCCGGCGGCCTTGTCGGCAGGTGCCTTGGCTGGCTTGTCGGCCTTGCCCGGCTTGTCCGGCTTGTCCGCCTTGTCCGGCGCAGCGCTGCCGTGCGCGGCCTGTACCAGCGGAATGCCCAGCGATTCGCGCACCTTGTTCTCGATCTCGATGGCCAGGGCCGGATTTTCCTTCAGGAATTCGCGCGAATTGTCACGGCCCTGGCCGATTTTTTCGCCCTTGTAGGCATACCAGGCGCCGGCTTTTTCGACGATCTGGCCGGCCACGCCCAGGTCAATGACCTCGCCCAGCCGGCTGATGCCTTCGCCATACAAAATGTCGAACTCGGCCGTCTTGAACGGCGAGGCGACCTTGTTCTTCACCACCTTCACCCGCGTTTCGTTGCCGATGATCTCGTCGCCCTTCTTGATCGAGCCGATGCGCCGGATGTCCAGCCGCACCGAGGCGTAGAACTTCAGCGCATTGCCGCCGGTGGTGGTTTCCGGGCTGCCGAACATCACGCCGATCTTCATGCGGATCTGGTTGATGAAAATCACCATGCAGTTGGCTTTTTTGATGGTGGCGGTGAGCTTCCTGAGCGCCTGGCTCATCAATCGCGCCTGCAGGCCGGGCAGCGAGTCGCCCATTTCGCCCTCCAGCTCGGCCTTGGGCGTGAGCGCTGCCACCGAATCGATGACGATCAGGTCCACCGCGCCCGAGCGGGTCAGTGAATCGACAATTTCAAGCGCCTGCTCGCCGGTGTCGGGCTGCGAGATCAAGAGCTCCTGCAAATTGACGCCGAGCTTTTGCGCGTACTGGATGTCCAGAGCATGTTCGGCATCGACGAAGGCGCAGGTGCCGCCGATTTTCTGCATCTCGGCAATCACCTGCAATG
>JACMQR010000283.1 GCA_014376885.1 Polaromonas sp. | reverse complement strand
TGCGGCGGTGATTCTTCGCCTGGTGCAGTGCCCGGCGGTCTGGGCTCGACCGGTTCGGTGGCCAACACCAACCCCGCCAGTGTCGCCGCAGCCAGCGTGCAATCAGCGCCGAACGCCCGCATGCAGGCCGTGCTTGACCAGCTGGCAGCACTGGGCGCCAAGCCACTCGACACCTTGACGGTGGCGCAGGCCCGAACCCAGCCGACGCCGGCCGATGCCGTCAAGGCCCTGCTGGTCAAGGAAGGAAAGAGCACAACGCCGGAAGCCGTCGGCAGCGCGGTGGACACGACCTTTCCGGGCCCTGCCGGCCCGGTTCCCATCACCATTTACACGCCTGCCGGAGCCGGCCCGTTTCCGGTGGCCCTGTACATCCATGGCGGCGGCTGGGTGATTGCAGACCGCAAGGTCTACGACAGCTCGGCGCGCGCCCTGACCAATGCGGCAGGCGCCATCATCGTGTCGACCGACTACCGCCTGGGTCCTGAAAACCGGTTTCCGGCAGCCCATGACGACACCTTTGCAGCCTACCAATGGGTTCGCGCCAATGCCCGGCAGTTCAATGGCGATCCGGCCCGCGTGGCGGTGGTGGGCGAAAGCGCCGGCGGCAACCTGGCGGCGTCCATTGCCATCCAGGCGCGCGATCAAGGTGTGCCGCTGCCGCTGCACCAGGTGCTGATCTACCCGGTGACGAACTATGCGTTTGACACGCCGTCGCAAATTGCCAATCCCGACAGCGCCCCGCTGAGCACAAAAGCGTTGAGGTGGTTTTACGAGCGCTACCTGAGCAGCCCGGCCGACGGCACCAATCCACGGTTTTCAATCCTGCGCGCCAGCCTGCAGGGGCTGCCGCCGGCCACCGTGATCAATGCCGACATCGACCCGCTGCGCTCGGAAGGCGCTGCCTATGCGCAAAAGCTTGTCGCCGCAGGGGTCAAGGTGGACTTTCGCAACTACAGTGGGGTTACCCATGAGTTTTTCGGCATGGGCGCGGTGCTTGATGAGGCCAGGCAGGCTGTGACCCAAGCGGCGCAGGGCTTGAAGCAGTCATTTGGAAATTAAACGGAATGCCGGTTTTCTTGTCAGCATTCAAAAGGGGCTGATCACCGGCTGCGGGCTACCAACCTGGCTTAGGGCGCTGCCGTGAACACCGTCAACACGCCGGTGTAGCCATACAGGTGGTTGCGGGCGATCTCGCCGCCGGCGAAAAAGCCGACCAGCGGCACATCGCCCAGGGCGCGGCGCACGATCTGCAGCTCGGCGCTGGGCGCGCCAAAATGCGGCCCGCCGCGGCCGGCGCAGCTGACATAAATGGCACCGGCAATGCGCCGGGCCGGGTGCGGCGCGGACTGTGCCTCGGGCAGGTTCAGGGCGGTCGCCACCTCCAGGCTCAGCTCTTCCGGCTCGAGCTCCTCGCGGATTTCGGCGCAGATGCGCATCAGGTCGGCGCGCGCTGCCTCGGCATTGCGCTCGCAGAACGCCAGCTTCATGCCGGTGCTGACCGTGTCGGCAATCGCGATGCCGCTGCGCGCCGGATCGAGCCCGATCAGGTGGCGCACCATGACTTCGGCGCCGAACTGGCCCGAGCGCGGCCGGGCGGCGTCGTTGGGCAGGTCGGCGTTCAGGCTCAGGCCGACCAGCGTGGTGCGCACTTTGGCCAGCGCTTCGCGCGGCTGCTCGAGCGACACGCCCAGGTCGGCCAGCAGCACCTCCAGCGCCGGCCGGCCGCTCAATTCGGTCACGACATTGGCTTCGCAGGCAGTGATTTCGTAACTGCCCGATACCGGCCGGCAGCCCTGGGTGACGCGCGACATCAGGCCCATGCCGCCCGAGGTATCGCGCGCAAAGGCGACGCCGCTCAGGCCGCCGCTGAACACGCCGCAGGCCGCGCCCTGCCCGTTGAGGTTGCCATGGCCGCTGAGCGCGAACTGCACCGTCTGGCCTCTGCTGGACGCCAGGCCGCCGAACACATAGCCGCTGTCGGTGCGCCCGGCCATTTCGGCGATCAGCTCGGCCACATCTGGCGTTGCCGCGTCGGCATGCACCAGGGCGGTATGCGCGTTGAAGCGGCCGGAGCGCGCCGGCGGCAGCGGCGAGACGCCGGAAAACACCCGGTAGCTGTCGTGCGGCAGCTCGCACAGCATCACGGCCAGGGCCGGCTCGTCAAAATACTCGACATTGTTCGACGCGATGCCCACGCCCACGGTGCCGCTCCAGTCGGTGATGAACGGCAGCTCGGCGCTCAGCTGGTCAAGAATTTCCTGCGCTTGGGAGGCATAGTGGTCGGTAATGTAGAGCAGCGCCAGCGTGGGCGCTTTGGCATAGCCAGGCAGGGCCAGAAAGCCGCGCAGCTGGGCCAGCACCAGGCCGGCGGCCATCTGCCATTGCGGATGGGTGGCGTGGCCGTAGGGGAAAAGTTTCATAAGATCAATATCGGCAGTTAAAGAAGGGGTCTAGGGCTGCAATGTGGCACATCTGCTGCAGCCCCGTTGCCGGCGGCGCGGTTTGTCCTGACCGGCCCGTGGGGGCAGCCGCCCGGGCCCGCGCCTTCAGCGCGCGGTTTTTCGCGGCGCAGCAGAAGCAGCAGCCTTGCGCGCCGGAGCTGCCGGCTTGGCTTTTGCCGCCGCCTTGCCGGCCGGCTTGGCGGCTGCCTTGCGCGGCGCGGCCGCCGCTGGCGCTTTTGCGCCGTCCGGCTTCGGCCAGCCCGCACCCAGGGCATTTTTCATCGCGGCGCGGGTGCCGCCGGCCAGGGTCTGGGTGGCGGTCTCGGCCATGTTCTTGGCCAGTCCGGTGGCCATGTCGGTGGCGGTCTTGACCGCATCCTTGGCCATGCCGGCGGCCAGGCTCTTGGCCGGCTCCAGGGCGCTGGTCTTGGCGACTTCCTTCATGGCCTCGGCGGCAATCGCCTGGAACTGCTGGGTCAGCGCGCCCCACCACTGCATCGGGTCGGCCAGGCCGGGCCCAGCAGCGGGCACTGCGTCGGTGTCGGCCTGGGACGCCGACGGCTTTACAGAAGCGTCGGCGTCAGGCTTTTCCTTGTTCGCTTGAAAGATCGACGGCGGGATTTCCAGCCCCGCAAAGCCTTTGGACTTGCCGCCGGCGCGCGGCGGGCTGGCGGCTGGCGCCTCGCCCCCCTTGAGCGTGAAGGCATTGGCCAGCTCGGCCATGTTGAAGTTCATGCCCTTGAGGGTGGCCAGCGTCATTTTCTGCACCTCCAGCGCCTGGATGGTGGCCTTCAGGGCGGCCGCATTCTGGTCGAGCCAGAACTGCACCGCTTTGAGTTCCTGCACCCGCTTGTCGAGTTCTTCGACATTGAGCGTGGGCGCGATCCAGTTGCCAAGGTTGGGCAACTGCGGCAGGGCCTGGGTGGCGCTGCCGGCCGCCTGCTTGGCCAGGTTTTGCAGAAAATCGAAACCCGGCACCAGTTTGCCGAAGTCGGGAAAGGAGGGTAGGTTGGCATTGCTCATCAAAGGGTCTCCTGGCAGGGGTTGTAGGTGGGCAGTGATAGGGCCGGGCCTGGGCAGCCGCGCCGCGCCGCGCAGGATGCTTGATGGCGGCTGCCGATACCCTTGCCGATTGTGCAGCGCCAGCGCCTTGCGTCAACCGGTTTTTCAGCGCTGTTGCCGCAGCGGGAAGCACCGCAAGCGCCAGTAAAGCCGCGGGACTGCAAAGTGTGAACTCTTTTTCCCCCCATTTGACCGGCTTTTGCCGCCATTTTTCAGGCGCACCCGAAAGCCGGCGGCTGACGCGTCCGGCAGGCGGCGCTAAGCGCCGTGCAGCGGGCCGCGCCGCCGGCCCGGACTGCTAGGATGGCCGGATGAAAAGCCTGTTCCATCTTGCCTTCAATGTCACCGACCTGGACGAGGCGCGCCGCTTTTATGGCGGCATACTGGGCTGCCAGGAGGGCCGCGCTGCCGCCACCTGGGTTGACTTTGATTTTTTCGGCCACCAGCTGTCGCTGCACCTGGGCGAGCCGTTCAAAACCGAATGCACCGGCCAGGTCGGCGAGCACCGGGTTCCCATGCCGCACTTCGGGCTGGTGCTGGCTCTGCCGGACTGGCAGGCGCTGGCCGGGCGCCTGCAGGCCGCCGGCACCGAATTCGTACTGGCGCCGCAGCTGCGTTTTGCAGGCCAGCCGGGCGAGCAGTGGACGATGTTTTTTTGCGACCCGTCCGGCAACCCGATCGAGATCAAGGGCTTGCGCGCGCTCGGAGCGCTGTACACCGCTTGATCCGGGATGGCGAACCGGCCTGTGCCCCTGCCTGCGCCGCCGCCTTGGCGCACCCTGCTGCTGCTGACGGCGGCTGTCTTGCTGGCGCATGCGCTGGTGCTGCTGCAAAGCCGGCCGGCCCGCTTCGGCCCGGGACAGGAGCCGCTGCTCCAAAACGCAGCGGCGCTGACCACCCGCCGTATCGACCCGGCGCCGGCTGTGCCTACCAGCCCGCCGCCGGCCGTTGCCACCGCGCCGGTTGCGCCCGCCGCTCCCAAGCCGGCCGTCCGCCCTGCCCGGCCACCAAATTTAAAGCAAAATATGCCTGTGGTGCAGGAACAGCAAGCCCCTTTAGCTATTGATTCAATAGCGGCTCCAGAGCTGCCACCGGTCAGCAACGAAGGGCCGCCGCCCCAGCCGCCCGAGGCGGACAGCGCCGCGCCACCAGCGGCCGTGCTGGAGGCTGCAAGCGCTGGCGCCATGCCGGCCG
>JACMQR010000282.1 GCA_014376885.1 Polaromonas sp. | reverse complement strand
TTTCTGGCTGGCTGGCTCCTAGCGAACCAGCAGCAACGGCACCTTCGAGCGCGCCAGCACCTGGGTGGCCACCGAGCCCATGACCAGGTTGCCCAGCGAGCCATGGCCGTGCGAGCCCATGACCAGCAGGTCGAATTTGCCCTCGTCGGCATGGTGGGCAATGGTTTCGCCGGCCGGTCCGACCAGCCATTCGCTGTGCACGCTCAGGCCGCTGCGCGCCAAAAAATCGGTGGCCGGCGCCATGACCTTGGCGGCTTCGTCGGTGTAGTAGCTGTCGACAATGTCCTTGCCCACGGCAGCGCGCGCCCGGGGCGGCAGCGGCGGCTGCACGGTGAGCAGCGTGTAGTCGTTGTGGCTGCCAAACAGCGCGCCATGCGTGGTCAGGTAGGCCAGCATTTTTTGGGTGTAGCTGCTGCCGTCGATGGCCAGAAGAATTTTCATGGACTGCTCCTTGGGCAAAATGCCAGTTTAGCCACCGGCGCGCCACTGCGCCGCCAAGCCACCACCAAACGGCCGGCTATTGCCGCACCTCAATGCGCAGCGCTGGCTGAAAAGCCAGCTGCTCGCCCTTGCGGGCATAGCCCAGCGGATTGGCCACCACCCGGCAGCCGTGCCGGACATAGTCGTTCGGACAATGCAAGTGGCCGTGCAGCCAGAGCTGCGCCAGGGGCAGCAGGTCGTCGAGCGAATTGCAAAAGCCGGCGGTTCCCGGGCTGATCCCGTAGCGCGGGTCGGCGCTCAGCAGGCTGGGCGCGAAATGCGTCACGGCCACCGTGGGGCCGTCAAAGGGCCGCGCCAGCGCGCGCCGCAGCCAGGCCTGGCTGGCCAGGCTTTCCTCGCGCATGGCTTCGGCCAGCATCGGCTGGCCCTGGCGCAGGGCATGGTTTTTCTTGAGGTAGAAATCGGCAGCCCGAAACGCTTTTTCGCGCTGCCTGAGCTGCCCGGCCGAGTCCGCAGCGCCCGGCGGGCTGCTGCTCAGTGCATCAAAATCGGCCCACAAGGTGCAGCCGACAAACCGCACGCCGGCCAGTACCACCGATTCGCGCTCCAGCCAGGTGATGCCCAGCCGCTGGCAGGCGGCGCGCAACAGCGCCTCGGCCTGGGTGAACTCCAGGCCGTCGTATTCATGGTTGCCCGGTACAAACAGCACCGGCGTCGGCCAGCCGGCGCCGCCGGCGGCCGCCGGCAGGGGTGAAAACCGTGCCAGGCCAAAGTCCGCGATAGCCAGCTCGGTCAGCAGCGAGCCACGCTGGTAGGAGCCGATGTCGCCGGCCAGCACCAGGACATCGGCCCCGGGCTGGGGAACGGGCTTGAAGTACGGGTTCGATTCAAGATGCAGGTCCGATAAAAGCTGGATGTTCACCGGGCCGATTGTGCAAGAAGGCCAGGCCAGCCGGCTGCGCCCGGGCTTTTGCCAAGCGCGCGGCGCGCCGGTGAATGCCGCCATGCGGTATTGGCATGGCCGTTACAGCAGTTCTGGCTTGAAATACTAGGGAAAACCCTTATTCTTTGTTTACCGTAATTTTTAACACTGCCTCGGCAGATTTGTATGCGCCGCCTTCTTGCCAGATTCTCGGGTTTCATGTTTTTCAGCACACCGCGGGCTTTCGCCGGTGGTGTGCCCCACCAGCTGATGGAATCGGCCGATGCCGGCGCCGGACGCGACCCGCGCCGGGCCGAGGAGCTGCGCCGCGCCGCCCTCGCCTACCTGCGCGTCATCCGCTGAGGGATCCTGCCGGCGCCTTGCCGACCTTTTCAGGCGGCGAACGCCTGCGCCGCCACCTGCCTGAGGGCCTGACGCAGCCAGACCTGCGCGCTGTGCCGGTCGGAGCGGCGGTGCCAAAGCGAATCGACATGCACCGGCGACACCGCAAACGGCAGCGGCCGAACCGCCAGCCCTGCGCCCAGGCCGCTGAGCCGCACGAAATGCTGCGGCAGCACGCTGAGCAGGTCGGAGTGCGCGGCCACCCAGCCGGCGGTGGCGAACTGGTTGACCGTCAGCACCACCTGCCGCCGCCGGCCCAGCGCCGCCAGCGACTCGTCAATAAAGCCGTAGGGCTGGCCGGAAAAGCTCACCAGCAGGTGGCGGGCCGCGCAAAACGCATCCAGGCTGAGGTTTTCCCCGGCCAGGGGATGGCGCTCGCGCATCACGCAGACATAGTCCCCGTCATACAGCCGCTCGAAGAAAAACGGCATGGTTTCGCCGCTTTGCACCTTGGCCGTCAGGTCGGGCACCACCGACGGGAAATGGCCGACGGCCAGGTCGCAGGCTTCGCTGTCGAGCATCGGCCGCGGGTCACGGGTGGTCAGCGGCACCACGCGCAGGCTGGCGCCCGGGGCTTGCCGGTCAAAAATGGCGGCCAGCCCCGGCAGCAGTTCGGCCGCGGTCGCATCGGCCATCGCCAGCACAAAGCTGGTGGTCGCCCGGGCGGGCACAAAGTCGTCGGGTGCCAGCGCGGCCTGCAGCTGGCGCAGCGCGTCGCGCACGGCCGGCCAGATGGCGAGCGCGCGCGCTGTCGGCGCCATGCCCTGGCCGTGGCGCTGCACCAGCTCGTCGCCGAGTGTCTCGCGCAGCCGGCGCAGCGCATTGCTGACGGCCGGCTGGGTCAGCGACAGGTTGCGCGCGGCGCGCGTCAGGCTGCGCTCGGCCATGACCTCGTCGAACACGCGCAGCAGGTTCAGGTCAAGCGTGCGAAAGTTTGGCGGCTTGAACGGTTGGGGTGTCGGCGTCATGGCTTAGTCATTAATTTTATGAATAACTAACATCACACATATAAAGTTGAATAGTATTAGTAAAAACCCTAATATACGGGCATTGGATGCCACCGCGCGTCCGCTAACCGACCCAAGGACATCACCATGACCAGCTTCACCAACGCCCCGCGCCCCGACCACCATCACGGCGCCGACCGTTTGGAGGCCCTGATGGAGGCGGTGCAACAGGCGCCGCGCCAGGTTTGGGGCAAGCGCGGAATGGTGCTGCTTCTCGGGTCTGCCTTGGTGGCGGCCGCCCTGGCGGTATCCTACGAAATCATGGACAGCGCGGCTGAAAGCCATCTGCTGATGGTCTGGATGGTGCTGTGGATGTCGCTGTTTGCA
>JACMQR010000281.1 GCA_014376885.1 Polaromonas sp. | reverse complement strand
TCGATGCAGCGCAATTTCACGCAGTACCCCGCAGCGCTCGGCCTGCAGCCGCGCAGCCGCAGCATCCAAGCCATGGCGGACCTGGCCCGGGCGCTGCTGGCCGCGCCTTCAGAGCTGCGCCAGGAGGTCCAGGAGTCGGGCCGGTGAGCCGGCAGGAGCCAGACTGCGGCAGGTGAAACGCTCAAGCCGCAACGAAAAAATCCGGCATTGCCCAAACAAGGCATGCCGGATATCGGTTGCTTTCAAGGCGGGGCGCTGCCGATTGGGCAGCTGCCGGCGCTTCAGGCACAGGTGATTTTTCGTCTCGTTGCCGGGCGCCCCGGAAATTCAGGCGCCCGAGTGGACAGGCGGCAGGCCCGGCTGGTCGATGCCGGCCGGGTCGACCGCTTGCTCGCTGTCGCCAGCCGCATCATCCTCGGGTTTTCCTTCCTCTTTGCGCTTGAGTTTGTCTTCTTTCTTGCGTTTTTTCGCCAGCTCCTTCTGGCGCTTTTCGTAGGAGTAATTGGGAGTTGCCACAGCTTAGCTTTCGTGAATAGGTAACCCTGACTGTAATGCATTGCCCTTGGCCGGCGCGGACAGGCCGGACAGCGCCTGGGCCAGGTCGGCCTGCAGGTCGGCCACCGCTTCCAGGCCGACTGAAAAGCGCACCAGCCCGCCCTTGTGGGGCCAGGGCCGGGTAACTCGCAAGCTTGCCATGTCGTACGGCACGCACAGGCTCATTGGTCCGGCCCAGCTGTAGCCCAGCCTGAACAGCTGGAGGCTGTCGCAAAACCGGTCGATCTGGAGCTGGCTGAGTTCCGGCTGGAAGACCGCGCTGAACAAACAGGCTGCACCGGTGCAGTCGCGGCGCCACTGGGCATGCCCCGGCGAGTCCGGCAGGGCCGGGTGAAGCACGGCGGCGATGTGCGGCTGCCCCTGCAACCAGGCCGCCAAGTGGCGCGTTGCCTGGTCCTGGGCAGCATAGCGCAGGGCCATGCTGCCCAGGCTGCGCAGCACCAGTTCGGCGTCATTGGCGCTCACCCCATAGCCCAGGCGCATGTGGCAGGCATGAACCCGGTGGTGCAGCGCCTCGATGTTGGTCACCACCGAGCCCATCAGCACGTCGGCGCCGCCGCTGGGGTATTTGGTCAGCGCCTGCACCGACACATCCGCGCCCAGATCAAAGGCGTTAAAGGCCAGGCCGGCGCCCCAGGTGTTGTCCAGCGCGGTCACCACGCCTTGTGGATGCGCACCACCCGGTGCGGCGCTGTGCGCCCTGACGGCCGCCACCAGCGCGGGCAGGTCGGGAAACTCCAGGGTGACCGAGCCTGGCGCTTCCAGCCAGACCAGCCGGGTTCGGGTGCTCAGCCTGGCGGCCAGGTCGGCCGGGTCCATCGGGTCGTACAACTGGCAGGTGACGCCCCAGCCCGCAAGTTCGGCCTGCGCAAATGCTTTGTTCGGCCCATAGGCATTGTCGGGGATCAGCACCTCGTCGCCCGCCCTGAGCAGCGCCATGCCCACCAGCGCCACCGCCGCCAGGCCGCTGGGCGCCAGGGTGCAGAACCGGCCGCCTTCGAGCGTGGCGATGCGGGCCTCCAGGGTGAAGGTGGTCGGTGTGCCGTGCAGGCCGTAGGTGTAGCCGGTCTTGTGTTTCCAGTCGCGGCTGCGTAGCGCGGCAACGCTGGGGAAGATGACAGTGGACGCCTTGTGCACCGGGGGGGAAACCGACTCGAAACCCTTGGGAGGGTGGTAGGGATGGTGAATCAGATGGGTGGGTAAATCGCTCATCCAAGCATGTTAACGGCATGCGCCTATTCCCACCTTCCCATCTTTCCACCAAGCCAGGCCCGGCGGAACCGGTTCTGCCGGGCCGCCAACTCAAAGGCCGCTCGCGGGGGCCGAAAGAGTAGCCCGCCCCACCTGCCAGGGACGCCAGGGCTGCGGAATTGGCTTTGCCAGGCCACAAGCGCAGCGGCCCCCACGGGGGGGGCAGGAAGCTACATGCAGCGAGCGACCGTGGGGCTCATATCTTCCACTTGTCCATGAGCTGCGCCGGCGAGAGTGCATCGTAGCTTTCAAAAGGCTGATGGATCCAGGGATTGGTTGGCAGGCTTTCCACAGAGTAGTCGGCCTGGAAGCTCGAAATCCCCTTGGTCCAGATCACCGCACTGCGCAGTTCGGTGATCGGCCGATAGTTATTGCGCAACTGGTCGATCACCGCATTGAGCGTGTGGCCCGAATCGGCCAGGTCGTCGACCAGCAGCACCCGGCCGGCAATCTCGCCTTTGGGCGTGGTGATGAAGCGGGCAATGTCCAGCTTGCCCTGCACGGTGCCGGCGTCGGCGCGGTAGGAACTGGTGGACATGATGGCCAGCGGCTTGTCGAAAATACGCGACAAGATGTCGCCTGGCCGCATGCCACCGCGCGCCAGGCACAAGATGGTGTCGAACTGCCAGCCGGACTGGTGGATCTTGAGGGCCAGTTTTTCAATCAGATTGTGGTATTCGTCATAGCTGACGTAGAGATGCTTGCCGTCTTCGGTCAACATTGAATTACTCCTGATTTAATAGCGGCCCGACGTTGCACGGATTGCGCGAGCGGCTTGTTTTTCTTAAACATACAGCGTCAAGCGGCGTATGGGTTGCGCAGCAAGATGGTGTGGTCCCGGTCCGGGCTGGTCGAGATCATGTGGATGGGCACGCCAGTGACCTCTTCAATGCGCTGCAGATAGCGCTGGGCGGCGGGTGGCAACAGGGCATATTGCGTCACGCCCACGCTGCTCTGGCTCCAGCCCGGCAGGGTTTCGTAAATCGGCACGCAACGGGCAATGTCGTCGGCGCCCATCGGCAGGATGTCAATGATCTGGCCGTCGAGCTGGTAGCCAGTGCACAGCTTGAGCTCATCGAGCCCGTCGAGCACATCGAGCTTGGTGATGCACAGCCCCGACAGGCCATTGACCTGGGCCGAGCGCTTGAGCAGCGCCGCATCGAACCAGCCGCAGCGCCGGCTGCGCCCGGTGGTCACGCCTTTCTCGGCGCCCACGGTGCTCATGTGCCAGCCCGGCGTGCCTTTTGTTTCCCAGTCGAGTTC
>JACMQR010000280.1 GCA_014376885.1 Polaromonas sp. | reverse complement strand
GGCATTGCCGGGACGGGCGCGCTTGCACATTGAACCGTTTCCAAGCGGACACTTTTCAAGGAGACCTCCATGCCCATCATTGCCTGGCTGCTCGGCGTTCCCATCACCGTGATCGTGCTGCTGATGCTGTTCGGGGTTTTTTAAGCCTGCCGGCTGGCGTCCTGGATGCCCGGCAGTGCCTGCACCAGCTGCAGCGCCGGCGCCTGCTGAATCAGCCGGACCTGCCACCAGCGCGGCAGCAGGCGCTGCACCTTCGGGCTGGCAAACCGGTCGTCCATCAGGTAAACAATGCCCTGGTCTGACAGTGTGCGGATCACCCGGCCGGCTGCCTGCACCACCTTTTGCACCCCTGGGTAGAGGTAGGTGTAGTCATGGGCCAGGTGCGTCCCGAAACGCGCGCCGATGCGCTGTCGGATCTGCTCGTTGACCGGGTTGAGCTGCGCCAGGCCCAGCGTGGCGATGAAAGCGCCAATCAGCCGGTCGCCTGGCAGGTCGATGCCCTCGGCGAATGCGCCGCCCAGCACGGCAAAACCAACTCCTTGCCCATTGGCTGCAAAACGCGCCAGGAATTCGGTGCGCGCTGCCTCGTCCATGCGCCGGGTCTGGGTCCACAGCGCAATGTGCGGGCAGTCGTGACCAAAGCGCTGGGCGAGTTGTTCAAGGTAGTCATAGCTGCTCAGAAAAACCAGGTAATTGCCCGGCCGGGCGGCAAACTGCCGCGCCATCAGGGCCGAAATCGGCGCCAGCGACAGCGCGCGGTGCGGCAAGCGGGTCGACAGGTCAGCGACCACCTGCACCGACAGCTGCCCGGCCGCAAAGGGCGACGGCACATCGACCCAGACGGTGTCGGCCGGCAGGCCGAGCAGGTCGGCGTGGTAGGCCTGCGGGCTCAGGGTGGCGGAAAACAGGGCCACCGACCGGGCCGCCGCCAGGCGCGGCGCCAGGAAGGGCGCGGGCACGACATTGCGGATGCACAGCTGCGACAGGCGCCAGTCAGCGCTGCTGGCGGGCCCGGCGCGCGTGATGTCAAACAGCGAATGGCTGCCAAAGCTTTCAGCCAGGCGGGAAAATTGCAGCGCATCGAAGTAAAACCGCTGCAGCAGCGCGTCCACCCGCGCCGGCTGCTGTTCCATGTCTTCGGCGATGGCGCTGGTCGCTTGTTGCAAGGCCAGCAAAAATTTGTCCGGCGGGGCGGGCCGCACCTGGTAGGCCGGGTTCGGTGAATCCGGCGAATCAGCCGAGTTTTTATGCAGCTCGCGCCAGGCCCGGTGCAGCCGGTCCAGTGGCTTTTTGAGCGCCGGCGCGGCAGACCGCCGGACCGCTGCCAGGCTGGCCTGGTCAAGCTCGGCGGTGTACATCTTGCGCGCCCGCTCGACCAGGTTGTGCGCTTCATCGACCAGCAGGCCGACGCGCCACTGGCTGGCCACGGTCAGGGCATGCAGCAGGGCGCTGGTATCGAAGTAGTAGTTGTAGTCGCCGACCACCACATCGCTCCAGCGCACCAGGTCCTGGCCGAGGTAGTAGGGGCATACCGCGTGCGTCAGCGCGACCGCCCGCAGCGCTGTGTGGTCCAGCAGGCCGCTTGGTGCGGGCCGTGCCAGCGCGGCGCTGCGGGCGGCCGGCAGGCGGTCGTAAAACCCCTTGGCCAGCGGGCACGACGCGCCGTGGCAGGCGCTGTCCAGGTGCTCGCAGGCCTTGTCGCGCGCCACCAGTTCGAGCACCCGCAGGCGCAGGGCCGGCGCGCTGCGTCCGATCAAGGCCAGCGCATCGAGCGCCAGCCGGCGGCCGGGGGTTTTGGCCGTCAGAAAAAACACCTTGTCAAGCTGCTGCCGGGGCGCTGCCTTGAGCAGGGGAAACAGGGTGCCGATGGTTTTGCCGATGCCGGTGGGCGCCTGGGCCATCAGGCAGCGGCTGCCGGCCGCCGAGCGGTACACCGCCTCGGCCAGGTCGCGCTGGCCAGGCCGAAAAGCCGCATGCGGAAAAGCCAGCGCCGCCAGCGCGGCATCGCGCGCGGCCCGGTGGGCCAGTTCCTGTCGGGCCCAGCCAAGAAACTGCTCGCACTGCGTCTCAAAGTACGCCTGGAGCGAGGGCGCGCTGTGCAATTGGACCAGCAGCGTTTCTTGCTGGCTGCCGATGTCGAAGTACACCAGCGCCAGCCGCACCTCGGCCAGGCCGAGCTTTTGGCACAGCAGCCAGCCGTAGATTTTCAGCTGCGCCCAGTGCAGCTGCCGGTGGTTGTCCGGCATGGCAGCCAGCTCGCCCCGGAAGGTCTTGACTTCTTCGAGCTGGTTGCCGCCTGCGTCGTAGCCGTCGGCCCGGCCGCGCACCCGCAGCTCCTGGTAGCTGCCTTCCAGGCTGATTTCGGACTGGTAGGCGGCGCCGCGCCGCGCCGCCACCAGCGCATGGCCGGCAATGCCCTGCTGGGCAGTCGGCGACGGGGTAAAGCGCAGGTCCAGGTCGCCCTGCTTGGCGGTGAACTCGCACAGCGCCCGGACGGCCACGGCGTAGCTCAACCGGTGCCCGCCTGCGGGCTGCGGCGCGCCGTGCGGCTCGGGCGGCGGCCGCCTTGGCCGCTCATTGGGGCTTGACGTAGTTCATGGCCGCGTCGAATTCGCTGCGCGACAAAAAGCCGTCCTGGTCGGTGTCGGCCTGGTCGAAATAGCGCGCGACGCCGCGAAAGCCGGCCGCTTCCGCGCGGCTGATTCTGCCGTCGCGGTTGGCGTCCATGAAGTCAAAGGCCTGCTGCAGTTCGCTGGCGCTGTAGCGGGGCGCGGCTGCCTGCCCGGTCGCCGCACTGCTGGCGGGTGCCGCTGCCGCCGGCAGGCCGGCGCTTTGCGCCCGGGCGCCCAGGGCCAGCAGCAGGGCTGCCGCCGGAATGGCAAAAATCCTGAGGGTCTGAAAAAGTGGAAATTTCATGGGGAGTCTGAAAAAGTAACAAAGTGGCGGCCTATTGGACGCCAGTTTGCCAGACAGCTCCCGCGCGCTTGCAGCCTGTTTCGCAGCTTTACCGGGCCGCCACAGCGGCCCGGCCTGCTGGCGCTGCGCGCATTGGCCGGCGCCGCCGCATGCGCTTGCGGCTGACA
This sequence comes from Polaromonas sp., assembly GCA_014376885.1. Taxonomy (GTDB): domain Bacteria; phylum Pseudomonadota; class Gammaproteobacteria; order Burkholderiales; family Burkholderiaceae_C; genus Polaromonas. Next base: position 6,601 of record JACMQR010000280.1, on the reverse strand, counting down.
GCCGGGCCGTGAACTGTCCCACAGGGGCGGGCGGGCGGTGTTTTCACAATCAAGGCCGTCTCAACCCGTTTTCACAGCACAAGGAAATGCCATGGCCAGCAGCAGCCTTTTAGGCGGCGCAAAACTGCCGCAAGACATCAGTGGAAAAGACCTGCATGCCCTCGGTCCGAGCGACAACTCCGACAGCGGCAGCGACGCGGCCGGCGCCTATGGCGACGACGAGCTGTCGGCCGACAGCGATGCGGCCGGCACTGGCGAGCGGGCGTCGGCGGGCGGCGCAAACGGCCCGCTGGATGCCGACATCTTGCCGCACACGATTCAACTGGCGCCGGGCTTTGGCGCTGGTGCGGACCGCGATGCAAATGATGACGCCAGCGACCTCGATGACGTCGAGGAACTGGTTGACGACAGCGCTGACCCGGACGCGGAGTTTGGCGACGACGACGATGAAGACGATGCGGCGCCGGGCTCTTCTTCTGCCCGCTGAGCCAGGCGGCCGCGCCCGGCGAGCCGGGTGAAGCTGGACCTGGCACGGCAGTCGCCCGCCGGGTAACGGTCCGGGGCGCCGGCCAGCGTGTTTGTTTTCGCAGGATGGGCATGGCCGGCAGCCGCTGAGCGACATCGATGCCGCTACCATCGGCAAACCTGCCTTTCCAACCCAGCGCACACGCCTATGAAACTCTCTGCCATGGCCCGGTCTTCCCGTCTGGAGGACAAGTTCTTTTTGCTCTTGCTGGCGGGGGTCTCGGTGGCTTTTTTCTGGGTGCTGTGGCCGTTTTATGGCGCGGTGTTCTGGGGCGCGGTGTTTGCCATCGTGTTCAATTCGCTGTTTGCACGGCTGCTCAGAAAAATGCCGCTCAGGCGCACGCTGGCCGCGCTGCTGACGCTGGCAGTCATCTTGGTGCTGGTGATCTTGCCGGTCGGCCTGATCAGCGTGCTGCTGACCCAGGAGGCCGCCAGCGTTTACCAGCGCGTGCAGTCCGGCGAATTGAGCCTGACGCGCTACTTCCAGCAGATCCACAGCGCGCTTCCCGCCTGGGTCACCGGCCTGCTCGAGCGCTCCGGCATGGGCAACCTGGGGCTGATTCAGGACCGGCTGTCCGACAGCCTGACGCAGGGCAGCCAGTACATTGCCACGCAAGCGCTGAGCATCGGTCAAAACGCCTTTGATTTTTTCGTCAGCTTTTTCATCATGCTGTACCTGCTGTTTTTCTTCTTGCGCGACGGCAGCGCGCTGTCCCGGCGCATCAAGGAGGCGATTCCGCTGGAAGGCGACATCAAGCGCCGCCTGTTTGCCAAGTTCACCACGGTGATTCGCGCCACCGTCAAGGGCAACATCGTGGTGGCGGTGCTGCAGGGCGCGCTGGGCGGGCTGATCTTCTGGTTTCTCGGCATCCACGCCCCGGTGTTGTGGGGCACGCTGATGGCTTTCTTGTCCCTGCTGCCGGCCGTCGGCGCCGCCCTGGTGTGGATTCCGGTGGCGATTTACTTTCTGACCACCGGTGCGCTCTGGCAGGGCGCCCTGCTGATCGCCTATGGCGTGCTGGTGATTGGCCTGGTGGACAACATCATGCGGCCGGTGCTGGTCGGCAAGGACACGAAAATGCCCGACTATGTGGTGCTGGTGTCCACCATCGGCGGCATGTCGCTGTTCGGGCTGAACGGCTTTGTGATCGGCCCGGCGATTGCCGCCATGTTCATGTCGGCCTGGGATATCTTCATGCGGGCCCGCGAAGAGTCGCCCGCCGCACCGCCGCCCGCCTGAAGGTGCCGTTTTACCAAGCAAACAGGCGGTTGGTGCAATGCTGGCGGGCTTTGCTTGCTATCAGCTAAATAGCATGCAGGGCCGACGCCGGCTACTGGCCGGCCTGCAGCGTCGCCATGTCCACGACAAAGCGGTATTTCACATCGCTCTTGAGCATGCGCGCGTAGGCCGTTTCGATCTCGTCCATGCGGATCGGCTCGATGTCCGACACCAGGCCATGCTGCGCGCAAAAATCCAGCATCTCCTGGGTTTCCCGGATGCCGCCAATCAGCGAGCCGGCCAGGCGGCGGCGCTTCATGATCAGGTTGAACACGCCGGGCGACGGGTGCGGAGTGGCGGGTGCGCCAACCAGCGTCATGGTGCCGTCGAGCTTGAGCAGTACCAAAAAGGCGTCCAGGTCATGCGGCGCGGCCACGGTGTTCAAAATAAAGTCGAAGCTGCCGGCATGCGCGGCCATCTCGTCGGCGTTTTTCGACACCACGACTTCCTTGGCGCCCAGGCGCAGCGCGTCCTCGCGTTTGCCCGCCGAGGTGGTAAACAGCACCACATGCGCGCCCATGGCCGCAGCAATCTTCACGCCCATGTGGCCCAACCCGCCCAGTCCGACAATGCCGACCTTGTGGCCCGGCCCGACCTGCCACTGGCGCAGCGGCGAGTAGGTGGTGATGCCGGCGCACAGCAGCGGCGCGACCGCCGCCAGGTCGGCTTCGGGATGCGAGATGCGCAGCACGAACGATTCGCGCACCACCATGTGGCTGGAGTAGCCGCCGTAGGTGTTGGCGCCGGTGCCTTGCGCCGGGCCGTTGTAGGTGCCGGTAAAGCCGTTGTCGCAGTACTGCTCCAGGCCGTCCGCGCAGGGCTGGCAGTGCTGGCAGCTGTCGACCATGCAGCCGACGCCGACGATGTCGCCGACCTTGAATTTGCTCACCAGGTCGCCCACGGCTGTCACGCGGCCGACGATTTCATGGCCGGGCACCGAGGGGTAGACCGCGTTGTGCCATTCGTTGCGCACCGTGTGCAGGTCGGAGTGGCACACGCCGCAGTGCAGGATGTCGAGCGCCACATCGAGCTGGCCGGGTGAGCGGCGCTCGAACGTGAACGGCGCGAGCGGGCTGGCGGCAGAGGTGGCGGCATAGCCATGGGCTTGGGTCATGGGGAAATCCTGTTCTTGGAAGTGGGCAAGCCGTTCATCCTAGTCGTTTGGCGTGACAGCCATGCAGCCTGGCCGTCCAATCCCGCACCAGCTCGTCGTGAAAGCCGGCAGCGGAACGCCTTTTTCCAGTACCCATGGTACCCAGGGTACCCAGTTTTTGCGGTCGCGCTTGCCAATTTCCGGCCCCCGTGGTGAAGTGCGTGATGCCGCGCTGGCCCTGCAGCCCAGGCCGGAGAATTATTTTTTTGAGCAACGAAAGACGCCTATGTGGAAACGCCTGACAGCTCCCCGACAAAGCCAGCCCGACCAGCCGGGCCGCCATGCCGGAGCGCACCGGGCCAGGCTGGTGGCGGCCCTGGCGGCGGCCGTCCTGGCGCTGGCAGCCTGCGGTGGCGGCGACGACCTGGGCGCGCCGGGAAACTTCAACATCGGCGTCACCGTGGGCGGACAGTTTGTCAGCCGAACGCCGGTGCTGGCCGGCGGGTCGCTGGACCTGGCCCTTCGCGCTGGCGAGACGATCGTGCTGGATGCCGGCGAGCCGGCGGTCTGGACCCTGCTGGTCGGCGGCAGCGCGGTCAGCGGCGGCGCGCAGGTGTTTTTTGCCGGCGCCAATATCACCGCCACCACCCTGGGCCCGTCCACCGTGGCGGTGGACACGCGCGCCGACTTCCGGCTGCGCGCCCCGGTGCCGATTGCCCTGGTGGCCACCGCCACCTTCGACTCGGTGCAGGTGGCAACGGTCAATCTGCTGATCACCAACTGACCCCTTGCCACCCGGGGCACAGGGCCAAAGGCCCTGTGCCCGACGCATGCCTCAAAGCTGACGGCCAAAAGCCTGGCCGGGTCATCTGACCCGGCCCGCGCATACGCCACCCGGCGTATTTCCCAATCCTCAGCTTCTCCCTAAAGTCCAGCCATCGCGACGAAAAGGCCCGGCTTCTTCCAGGGCCCCCTCCAGCGAGATGGCAACTTGTCAACCCTACCGGAGAAGCACACATGCAACGCACCAATTCCCGACGCTTTACCCTGAAGGCGCTTGCCGCCGCCGTCGCCCTGACCAGCCTGTCCGCGCTGCCCGCGCATGCGGCCGACACCATCAAGGTCGGCATCCTGCACAGCCTGTCAGGCACCATGGCGATTTCGGAAACCGTGCTGAAAGACACGGTTTTGATGGCGATTGACGAGATCAACGCCAAGGGCGGCGTACTCGGCAAAAAGCTTGAGCCAGTGATTGTCGACCCGGCGTCGAACTGGCCGCTGTTTGCCGAAAAGACCAAGCAGCTGCTTGGTCAGGACAAGGTTTCCGTGATCTTCGGCTGCTGGACCAGCGTGAGCCGCAAGTCGGTGCTGCCGGTGGTCGAGGAAATGAACGGCCTGCTGTTCTACCCGGTGCAGTACGAAGGCGAAGAGCTGAGCAAGAACGTCTTCTACACCGGCGCGGCGCCCAACCAGCAGGCCATTCCGGCGGTCGATTATCTGATGAGCAAGGCCGGCGGCGGCGCCAAGCGCTGGGTGCTGCTGGGCACCGATTACGTGTACCCGCGCACCACCAACAAGATTTTGCGCGCCTACCTGAAAAGCAAAGGCGTGGCCGACAAGGACATCGACGAAAAGTACACCCCGTTCGGCCATTCGGACTACCAGACCATCGTGGCCGATGTGAAGAAGTTCAGTCAAGGCGGCAAGACGGCGGTGGTCTCGACCATCAACGGCGACTCGAATGTGCCGTTCTACAAGGAACTGGGCAACGCCGGCCTGAAGGCCAAGGACGTGCCGGTCGTCGCCTTCTCGGTGGGCGAGGAGGAGCTGCGCGGCGTGGACACCAAGCCGCTGGTCGGCCACCTGGCCGCCTGGAACTATTTCCAGTCGATCAAGAGCCCGGCCAACACCGAGTTCATCAACAAGTGGTCGGCCTACGCCAAGGCCAAGAAGCTGCCGGGTTCGGACAAGCCGCTGACCAACGACCCGATGGAGGCGACCTACATCGGCATCAACATGTGGAAGCAGGCGGTTGAAAAAGCCAAGTCGCTGGACACCGACAAGGTGATTGCCGCCATGGCCGGCCAGACCTTCAATGCACCCTCGGGCATCGTCTCGAAGATGGATGAGAAAAACCACCACCTGCACAAGTCGGTGTTCATTGGCGAGATCAAGGCCGACGGCCAGTTCAACGTGGTCTGGAAGACGCCCGGCCCGGTGAAGGCCAAGCCATGGAGCCCGTACATCGAAGGCAACGACAAAAAGCCTGACGAGCCGGTCAAGGGCATGAGCGTCGCCAAGCAGTAAGGCGCATGCGGGGCCGGCCCCCACCCCAGCCCGCCCCGGCAGGGGAGGGAGGGAAGCAAGGCCAACCCTGACTTTGCCCCGCCCTGGCTCCCTCCCGCGCTGGGGAAAGGCCGGGATGAAGGCTGGCCCGCCACCGCTTTTCAAGGAAGTTGCAGTCTGGGCGTACCGCCACAGGGCGTGCCCGCCCAACCTACAGGTTCTTTCATGCCATTTCGACAGTTTCTCCTGCTTGCTACGCTATTCATAGCCGGCCATGCCCATGCCCTGAGCGCAAGCGAGGTAAAAGGCATGGTTTTTGGCGAAACCGACGAACGCGTGGCCGCGCTGAACAGGGCGGCCGTCACCGCCGATGACAAAACCGCCGCCTTCATCCAGGCGCTGGCGGGCGACGCTGTCAAGACCCGCGGCGAGAAGGTGTTCGTGGTCAAGGGCGAAAAAGCCTTCGACCCGGTCACCGGCGCCGAGCAGCCGCTGCCGCCGGACGCCGAAGACGTGATCAACCCCAACGTGATGCGCAGCGAGCTGGACAACGCGCTGGCGGCGGTCAAGCTGCTGTCCAGCGACGAGAACCTGCGCCGCGAAGCCATCAAGACGCTGGCCGGCGAAAGCGACGAGGCGCGGCTGCCGCTGATCGAAAAAGCCTATGCGGCTGAAACGGTGCCTGCGCTCAAGAGCCAGCTCGGCGGCATGCGCGCCGCCATCCTGCTGGGCAGCAGCGACAAGGCCAAGCGTCTGGATGCGGCGGCGCTGCTGTCGGCCAGCAACCACCCGGCCACCAAGACGGTGCTGATCGAGCGCCTGGGCCTTGAGACCGACGCCGACGTCAAGGTCGCGCTGCGGGCGGCGCTGGCCAAGGTCGAGGCGTCCCTGGCCTGGGGCGACAAGCTGGGCGCGATGTTCAGCGGCATCAGCCTGGGCAGCATCTTGTTGCTGGTGGCGCTGGGCCTGGCGATCACCTACGGGCTGATGGGCGTCATCAACATGGCGCACGGCGAGCTGATGATGATCGGCGCCTACGCCACCTACGTGGTGCAGGGCCTGTTCCAGAAATACCTGCCCGGCGCCTTCGACTGGTACCTGCTCGCGGCCGTGCCGGTGGCTTTCATGGCGTCGGCCTTGACGGGCGCCGTGCTCGAGCGCAGCGTGGTCCGCTTTTTGTACGGCCGGCCGCTGGAAACCCTGCTGGCCACCTGGGGCATCAGCCTGATGCTGCAGCAGCTGGTGCGGACTGTCTTTGGCGCGCAGAACGTCGGCGTCGAGAACCCGGTCTGGATGAGTGGCGGCGTGCAGGTGCTGGGCAACCTGTCGCTGCCCTACAACCGGCTGGTCATCATCGGCTTTGCGTGTTGCGTGCTGCTCGGCATGGGCTGGCTGATCGGCCGGACGCGGCTTGGCCT
>JACMQR010000279.1 GCA_014376885.1 Polaromonas sp. | reverse complement strand
TTGGCGTAGGCATGCTGCTGTCGGCCATGCAGCGCGACTGCATGCCGCCGATGGCGACGTGGACGTGGTACTGGATGGCAGCGCCGGCAAGCGGTTCTGAGGCGATGGCCGCTATGCACAGAGCCACTGCCGGGGCACGCGCGAGGCGAACTAATGCCAGCGCTAAAAAATTCTATTTGCTATAAAAATAGTAGCTTCATAGTCAATCTGGACAAGCGCAACTGTCTGGCTTGATTAAAAAACTGCGAGCCTGGGCAGCAGCGCGCAGCCATCCACGGAATAATGCACGGCTAGCGCATTTGCAGGCCAGCCGGCCCCCACCCCCGCGCCAAGGAAAAACCATGCCCACCTACCATGTCGAAATGCTCGAAGGCCGCACGCCAGAGCAAAAGAAAAAGCTGGTCGAGGCGATCACCCGCGTCAGCGTGGAAATTCTGGGCGGCAAGCCAGACTCGGTCGATGTCCTGATCACCGACGTCAAGCCGGGCAACTGGGCCACCGGCGGCAAGCTCTGGTCGGAGCCGAGGGATTGAAACCCGCGCTGGTGCGCCCTTGAGCGCCCTGCCCGCCGCCTCCTCCGTCGCCGCCCTGCAGGCGCGCTTTGGCGCGCGCTACCGCTGGCGGCTGCTGGCCGCGGTGATGGTCGGCACGATGGCGTCGATCATGTCGTCGACCATCATCAATGTCGCGATTCCCGACATGAGCCGGCATTTCTCGCTCGGCCAGGGCCGGGCGCAGTGGGCCACGTCCGGCTTCATGGTCGCCATGACAGTGGCCATGCTGACCACGCCGTGGCTGCTGGAGCGCTATGGCTACCGGCGCACCTATGTCGGCTGCATGCTGGTGCTGCTGGCCGGCGGCATCGGCGGCGGGCTGGCCGACCACTTTGCGCTGGTGCTCGCCGCCCGGGTGGTCGAGGGCCTGGCGGCCGGCATGGTGCAGCCGATTCCGGCGATCATCATCATGCGCGCCTTCGCACCGCATGAGCAGGGCCGGGCCAGCGGGCTGTTCGGCATGGGCGTGGTGCTGGCGCCGGCCATCGGGCCGAGCGTCGGCGGCCTGCTGGTCGACCTGTTTGGCTGGCGCTCGATTTTCTTCATGGTGGTGCCGCTGTGCCTGCTGTCGCTGTGGATGGCGCTGCGCTATGTGCCCGACGCCGCGCCCGGCGGCGCGCCGGCCAACCGGCACGGCCAGATGATCGACTGGCGCGGGCTGTTGCTGGCCACCGCCGGCACGCTGTGCCTGCTCAACGGCCTGGTGGCGCTGCAAGAAGGCCAGGGCGGGGGCCGGCTGACGGCCTTCGCGCTGCTCGGCGCGGCGCTGGTGGCGCTGCTGGCTTTTCTGGCCTGGCAGCGGCGCCTGCAGGCTACCGGCCGCACGCCGCTGCTGAACCTGGCGCTGTTTGGCAACCGCCCCTTCGCCATGGGCAGCGTGGTGGCCTTCATCTACGGCACGGCGCTGTTCGGCTCGACCTACCTGCTGCCGGTGTACATGCAGCTGGGCTTGAATTTGTCGGCCTCGCATGCCGGCACGGTGCTGCTGCCGGCCGGCATCGTGCTGGCCGCGACGATTGCCGGCGTCGGCCGGCTGGCCGACCGGAAGCCGACCTGGCTGCTGGTGAGCACCGGCCTGGGCCTGCTGGCCGCTTCGTTCGCGCTGATGGCGACGCTCTCGCTGGCCTCCGGGCTGTGGCTGCTGGCGCTGTGGACGGTGCTCGGGCGCATCGGCCTGGGCTTTGTCTTGCCGTCGCTCAACCTGGGCTCGCTGCGCCCGCTGGACCCAGCGCTGGTGGCGCAGGGGGCCAGCGCCATCAGCTTCATGCGCATGCTCGGCGGGGCGATCGGCGTGAGCCTGTGCGGCATCGTGCTCGAATGGCGCCTGGCCGCGCATGGCGATTCGCTGGCGCTTGCCGCCAGCAGCCCGGCGCGGCTGGCCGCTTTCAATGAAGCCTTCCTGATGCTGGCCGCGCTGTGCCTGGTGGCCATGGCAGCGGCGTCGCAGCTGCGGGTGCCACCGGAGCCCCGCCCTTTGAGCCACTTAACCAAGGAATAAGCATGTGCCAGCTGTTAGGCATGAACTGCAATGCGCCGACCGATGTGACCTTCAGCTTTCGCGGCTTTGCCCGGCGCGGCGGCAATACCGACCACCATGCCGACGGCTGGGGCATTGCGTTTTTCGAGGGCGACGGCGCTGGAGACGGCGCGGGCCAGGACAAGGGTCTGCGGCATTTCGTCGACCACCAGCCGGCCAGCCAGTCGCCGGTGGCCGAGCTGATCAGCCGCTACCCGATCAAAAGCCGCAATGTGATCGCCCACATCCGCAAAGCCACGCAGGGCCGGGTGGCGCTGGAAAACTGCCACCCGTTCGTGCGCGAGCTGTGGGGCCGCTACTGGGTGTTTGCGCACAACGGCAACCTGGCGGACTTTGCGCCGCGCCTGCATGGCAGCTTTCGGCCGGTCGGCTCGACCGACAGCGAGCGCGCCTTTTGCTGGCTCATGCAGGAGCTGGCCAAGTCGCATGCCGATGTGCCCAGCGTGCAGGAACTGAGCCTCACGCTGCGCGAGCTGGCCGCGCAGATCGCCCGGCACGGCACCTTCAACTTCTTGCTCAGCAACGGCCAGGCGCTGTGGGCGCATGCCTCGACCAACCCCGGCTCGCCCATCTTGCACTATGTCGAGCGCCGCCATCCGTTTGCCCATGCCACATTGAGCGACGAGGAGGTCAGCGT
>JACMQR010000278.1 GCA_014376885.1 Polaromonas sp. | reverse complement strand
GGTTTTACCAACGGGCGCCAAAGCTCTGGCGCAACTCGTCTATCTGGGAGTCGGTCAGCGGCTCGGGCGCGCTGGCGCCCAGGCAGGCCAGCCGGGCGGTTTCTTCAAGCTCTTCGAGGGTGGCCATGGCGGCGGCGGGCGATTCGTGCCAGACAGTGGGGCCGAGTCGCGCCAGCATCACCGCGCGGATCGGCGTACCCGCCTGGCCATAGCGGCCAATCGCCTGCGCCACTTGCTGCGCCACCTCAAGGGCGCCGGGCCGGTGGTAGGGAATCACCGGCACATGGCCGACCTTCATCACAAAATACGGCGTCAGCGCCCCGAGCAGCTCCGCCGAAGCCGGCCTGTCAGGCCGCAAGGTCAGCGCCACGCAGCGGGTGCTGTGGGTGTGGACCACACACTGAACTTCAGGGTCAAACTGCCTTGAGGCGCTGTATATACGGGCATGAAGTGCTATTGTTTTGCTGGCGCGATCGCCACTGAGCTGCCGCGCCTGCGCGTCGAGCCGGGCCAGCCGGGCCGGCTCCAGAAAGCCCAGGCAGGCATCGGTCGGCGTGATCAGGAAGCCGCCGCCTTGCGCATCGTCCAGCCGCACGCTGATGTTGCCGGCCGTGCCGTGCAGATAGCCGCGCTCGAACAGGCTGCGGCCGACACGGCAGATTTCGTCGCGCGCTTGCGCCTCGGTCACGCCAGGCATTTAAAGGCTTTGCTGAAGAAATCGTCAGCGCCGAAATTGCCGGACTTCAGCGCCAGGTGCAGGCCCTGGCCAGGCGCCGCGTTGGTGGCCGCATGGCACCAGGGCACGCCCGGGTCGATCTGGGCGCCGATCTTCAGCTGCGTGATGTTCAGGGCATGGATGCAGGCGCCCGACGTTTCGCCGCCGGCCACCACCAGCTGGCGCACGCCGCGCGCCACCAGGCCTCGGGCAATCGCGGCCAGGGTGCGTTCGACCAGGGCGCCGGCGGCGTCAGCGCCAAGTTGGCCCTGAACCGACTGCACCGCATCCGGGTCGGCCGACGAGTAAATCAGCACCGGCCCCTGGCCCAGCAAGGGCTCGGCCCAGGCCAGCGCATCGGCTGCCGCCATATCGCCGCCAGCCGCCTGGCCCGCAGCGATCTGCAGCGGGTCAAGCCGCAGGGCCGGCTGCCCAGTCTGGATGAACGCCGCTACCTGCCGGCAGGTGGTCAGCGAGCAGCTGCCCGCGACGACGGCTTGGTAACCACTGGCCGACGGCAGCGCGCCCGACCGGCTCATGGGCGTGATCCCGAAATTGGCCGGCAGGCCGATCGCCACGCCCGAGCCGGCGGTGACCAGCGCCATGCCCTTGAGCGCCGGGCCAAGGTGCATCAGGTCGTCATTGGACACCGCGTCAACGATTGCCAGGCCCACGCCCTCGGCGCGCAGCTGCTCGATCCGGACACGGATCGCCGGCTCGCCCTGCGCCACGACCCGGTGGTCGATCAGGCCCACCTTGCGCCGGCATTGCGCCTGCAGCACGCGCACCAGGTTGGCGTCCAGCATCGGCGTGAGCGGATGGTGCTGCAAGCCGCTTTCATTGAGCAGCGCGTCGCCGACGAACAGATGGCCCTTGAACACGGTGCGCTGGTTGTCGGGAAAGGCCGGGGTCGCGATGGTGAAGTCGGTGCCCAATGCGTCCATCAGCGCCTCGGCGACCGGGCCGATGTTGCCCTGCGCGGTGCTGTCAAAGGTCGAGCAGTACTTGAAATAGACCTGCTGAACCCCTTGGGCCTGCAGCCAGTGCAGGGCAGCCAGCGACTGGGCAATCGCCTGGTCTGGCGGCAAGGTGCGCGACTTCAAGGCCACCACCACCGCGTCGGCTGGTGCGTCCAGGGGCGCTACCGGCACGCCGATGGCCTGCACCACCCGCATGCCGGCGCGCACCAGGTTGTTGGCCAGGTCGGTGGCGCCGGTGAAGTCGTCGGCTATACAACCTAGCAAGGCTCCCACGCTCCCCACTTCGTGTGGTTCGCTGCCCCCCGAGGGGGCCGCTGCGCCTGCGGTCTGGCAAAGCCAGTCCCGCGGCCCCTGCTGGTAGGGAAAGGCCGCCCCTGCGCTTGGTTCGCTCCGTTCGTTGTTCATGCTTTTTTGGGCAACTTAATGCCGGGAAAGATCTTGATCACCGCGCTGTCGTCTTCTTTGGCAAAGCCTGCGGTGGATGCCTGCATGAACATCTGGTGCGCCGTGCTGGACAGCGGCAGCGGAAACTTGCTGGCGCGCGCCATATCGAGCACCAGGCCCAGGTCCTTGACAAATATATCCACCGCCGACAGCGCCGTGTAGTCGGCCGCCAGCACATGGGCCATGCGGTTTTCAAACATCCAGCTGTTGCCTGCGCTGTGGGTGATCACCTCGTACAGCGCGGCCGGGTCCACGCCCTCGCGCAGGCCTAGCGCCATGGCTTCGGCCGCTGCCGCGATATGCACGCCGGCGAGCAACTGGTTGATGATCTTGACCTTGCTGCCGGCGCCGGCCCGCTCGCCCAGGCGGTACACCTTGGCAGCCATCGCATCGAGCAGCGGACCGGCCAGCGCATAGGCCTCGGGCGCGCCGGCGGTCATCATGGTCATCTCGCCGCTGGCCGACTTGGCAGCGCCCCCGGAGATGGGCGCATCGAGGTAAAGAATTCCCAGCGCCGCCAGCCGCGCTTCGAGCGCCATCGACCAGTTGGGGTCCACGGTGGAGCACATCACGAACACGCTGCCCGGCTTCATGGCCGCCGCGCAGCCGCCCTCGCCAAACAGCACGCTCTCGGTCTGCGCGGCATTGACGACCACCGACACAATGGCGTCGCAGTGCCCGGCCAGCTCGGCGGGCGAGGCGCAGGCCACGCCACCTGCTGCAGCAAACGCCTGCGCGACTTCGGTGCGCACGTCAAACACGTGTACCGGGTAGCCATGACGGCGCAGCGACGCCGCCATGCCGCTGCCCATGGCGCCCAGGCCGATCACCCCTGTGTTGGGAGTCATTTTTTAGTCCTTCAGGGCCATTGAAACAGGCACGGCGGGCTCGGCCGGCATTGGCCAGCCAGCAACCAGGGGGCTTGACAACCGAACGCCCGCTTGTTCCCAGAAAGCGGGTCCAGCCCTTTTGATGCGCCGGATGGCATTGTTCATGTGCTGCGCGGCGGCTTGCCGGGCAGCCGGGGCATCGCCGGCCTCGATGGCGCAGACAATCAGTTCATGCTCATCGCGCACCTGCCGCACAAAGTCCTTGCGGCGCACTTCATTGGCGCGCGTGACGCGAGTGGCGCCGCGCAGGAACTGCCGGAGGTAGTCCAGCGTGCCCATCAGGAAAGGGTTGCGCGCTGCCTCGGCAATCGCCCGGTGGTACTGGACATCCTCGTCTACTCCGTCGCCGCCGGCCAGTACCGCCTTGTCCAGCAGGATGATTGACTGGCGGATGCGCCTGATGTCGGTCAGGCTGCGGCGCTGGGCCGCCAGTTCGGCCACCTCGGCTTCCAGCGCGCGGCGCACCTCGACGATCTGGATCACCGCCTGCTTTGAAACTGCAGACTGGGCGTTGAAGTTGAGAGGCGAAAAACCCGGTTGGTTGACATACACGCCGCTGCCCTGCCGCGAATCGACCAGCCCGAGCGACTTCAGGCGCGACACCGCTTCGCGCACCACCGTGCGGCTCACCAGGAACTGATCGGCCAGCGCGGCCTGCGCCGGCAGCTTGTCGCCTGCTGCCAGCCGGCCGGTGCGAATGTCAGCCGCCAGCATGTCCGCCACCTGCTCTGGCAGGTAGGCACCGGGCGCTGCGGGCTTGAAGGCCTGCATTCCTACTTGAAGCCCATGGCACGCGGCAGCCAGGTCGACAGGGCCGGTACAAAGGTCAAAATCAAGAGCACCACGCCATGCGCCCACAGGAAAGGCTTGAGCTCGCGCACCAGTTGGGCAAGCGGCACGCGCGACACGTTGGAGGTGACAAACAGCAGCCCGCCCACCGGCGGCGTGATCATGCCCAGCGTCAGGTTGAAGATCACGACCATGGCAAAGTGGGTCGGGTCGATGCCCACCTTGGCGGCCACCGGAGCCAGGATCGGCACCAGCACCATGACACCCGGCAAGGGCTCGATGAAGATGCCAAACAGCAGCAGGAAAATGTTGATGACGATCAAAAACAGCCAGGGGCTGAGCTGCATGCCGCTGATCCAGTTGGCCACGGCCTGCGGCACGCCTTCGATCGTCAGCACCCAGGCAAATGAGGCCGACATCGCAATGATGATCAGTACCGAGGCGGTCAGCAGCGCCGAGCGCCACAAAATGTCGGGCACCGCTTTCCATTGCAGCGTGCCGTACACATACTTGCCGCAGACCAGGGCATAAAACACCGCTACGACCGACGCTTCGGTCGGCGTGAACCAGCCGGCCCGCATGCCGCCCAGGATCAGCACCGGCAAAAGAAGCGCCGGCAGCGCGCGCCAGGTGGTGCGCAAGATTTCAGCCCGGCTCGGGTGCTCGCCGTCGCCCCGGTAATTGCGCTGCTTGGAGATGTACCAGTTGACGATGCACATCGCCACGGCGATCAGCAGGCCCGGCAGGAGCCCGGCAACAAACAGCGCGCCCACCGACACGTTGTCGTCGGCCAGCGCATAGATGATCATGATGATCGAGGGCGGAATGATCGGTCCGACAATGGCGGTCGCTGCGGTCAGGGCCGCCGCATAGGCTTTGTCATAACCGGCCTTGTCCATCATCTTGATCATCATCGAGCCCGGACCGGCCGCGTCGGCCAGCGCCGAGCCGGAAATGCCCGAGAAAAATGTCAGTGCCACGACGTTGGTATAGCCCAGGCCGCCGCGCCGATGGCCGACGAACTGGCCGGCAAAGCGCAGCAGCACATCGGTCAGCGAGCCGCCGCTCATCAGCTCGGCGGCCAGGATGAAAAACGGTACGGCCATCAGCGGAAAGCTGTCGATGCCGGTGAAGGTTTCCTTGAGCAGCACCAGCATGGGAAAGCTGCCCGACACCAGGAGCGCGGTGACGGTGGACAGCCCCAGGGCGAACGCCACCGGCACGCCCACTGCCAGATAGATGCAGGCAGAAATCAGAAGAATGACACTGGCGCTCACAGCGATGCACTCGCGGTAGCGTCAAAGTGGTTGTCGGCTGCAAACTCGCGCCGCAGCACATAGCGCTTCATGATCAGCAGCCAGTGGACCAGCGTCAGCAGCATGCCGACCGGAAGCGCCGCATAGATAAGGGCAACCGAGATCTGCGTGGCGGGTGTCGTCTGGTATTGGGTACGGTCCATGTAATCGAGTCCGAACCAGACGCAGAAAATAAAAAATCCGGTCAGCAGCAGCGCAATCAAGGCGCGCACCGCAACGGCACCTTGGGGCGACAGCGCATCTTGAAGATTTTCAACCGCAATGTGGCCGCCATAGCGCAGCGTCGGGCCGCAGCCCAGAAAGGTCAGCCAGATCATCAGGTGCCGGGACACTTCTTCCGCCCACTCGATCGACTGGCTGGTGGTGTAGCGAAGTACGACATTGGCAAAGATAATGACCGCCATCACGGCCAGCGTCACAATCAGCAGCCAGCGGTTGACGGCCAGGAAATGGCGTTCAAAATTTTTCAAACTGAAGTTACCGGTGAAAGCCTAAAGAAAGGCCGGCGCGATCAGAAAGGCAATCGCGCCGGCCCTCAAGTCTTGCAAAAAGTTATCGCGCGTCCTGTATTTTGCGAATATTGTCGGCGCCGAACTCCTTGGCATAGCTGGCATAGGCTGGCTTGAGGGCATCCCGAAAGCCTTGGCCGTCAACCTTGGTCACCACGCTCATGCCGTCTTTTTCCAGCTGGGCAATGCCGTTGGCTTCATCGTCATTGACTTTCTTCCGCTGGGCGATAGTCGCTTTCTTGGCCGCCTCGTAGAACGTCTTCTTGTCGGCATCGCTGAGTTTGTTCATCAGCCGCGGCGAGGTGAGGAGCAGCGCTGGCGAGTACACATGCCCAGTCAGGGAAAGGTGTTTTTGGACCTGCGAGAACTTTGACGCCAGGATGACCGGAATCGGATTTTCCTGGCCATCCACCGTGCCCTGCTGCAACGCGCCAAACACTTCGGGAAAAGCCATGGGTGTGGGCAAAATGCCGAAGGTACGGTAGCCGTCCATGTGCACTTTATTTTCCATGGTGCGCATCTTCAGGCCGGCGGCATCGGCCGGTGTGACGATGGGGCGCTTGTTGTTGGTCATGTGCCGAAAACCATTTTCCGTCCAGGCCAGGGCGACCAGTCCCTTGGCAGGAAACTTGGTCAACAAGTCCTGGCCGATGGGGCCGTCCATCACCAGCCGGGCATGTGCATAGTCGCGGAACAAAAACGGGATGTCGACAATTTTGACTTCGGGCACGAAATTGCCCACCGGTCCGGTGGAGGTGTTGACCACATCGAGCGTGCCGAGTTGTACCGCCTCGATCATTTCACGCTCGCCACCCAGCGCGCTTGAAGGAAACTGCTGGCATTTGTAGCGCGCTTGCGTGCCCTTTTCAATCTCGTCGCAAAAGACGCTGGCCCCCACGCCGTAGTGCGACGTGGCTGTCGTCGGGTAGCCGATTTTCACCACGGTTTGCGCTGTTGCCGACACCGCGAAGCCGCTGGCCAGGGACAGGCCAAATGCCAGTTTGCTCAAATTCATTGTTGTCTCCTTGGATTCAAAGGGTGGGACTGGCGCTGGTGTAGTCAGTCAATCCCGCGTGAAAGTTGTCATACAACTCTTTGTTTTTTTATTGTCATCTGGTCGGGAGCTTGACGGCATGCGGAGTTTCCCTGATGTAGTCTCGAATAATGTCGTCAAAGCTTGTCTCGGCCTGCAGGCCAAGCGTGGCCGCCCTGACCGACTGGATGCGGGCAGGCCAGGTCTTGACAATGTTGCCGACGGCCCCGTCCAGCGTCCAGTCGATCAGGCTGGACGCCGCCGGGCCCGCCACGCGCCCGAGCGCTGCTGCCATGTCGCCCGGCGTCGTCGTGAGCGCCGGCAGGTTCAGGCCGGTGCGTGGCCCCCAGGCATGGTCGGCAGACTCAGCCGCGCAGACCAGCCCTTCAACGCTTCGTCGGGGCGATGACAAGGCCACCGGCGTATCGGGCGCCACCGGGCAGACCGCCCGGCTGCCGGCCAGTGGCTCGCGGACCATGCCGCTCAGAAAGCTTGATGCCGCGCCGTTGGGCCGGCCTGGCCGCACGCTGACGGTCATCAGGCGCACATTGCGGCCCTGCACGAAGCCCTTGCGGGTGCAGTCGGCCACCAGCTGCTCGCCCATGAATTTTTGAATGCCGTAGCTGCTTTGCGGCGTCGGCAGGGTGTGGTCTTCTATCACCGCCGGCAGCGGTAGACCGGGCGCATCGCCAAACACCGCCAGCGAACTGGCAAAGACGAACACCGGCCTGGTCCGCAGGCGGCGGCAGGCTTCCAGCAGAGCCAGCGTCGCGGCAAAATTGCTGCGCATGCCGAGGTCGAAATCGGCTTCGCACTCGCCGCTGACGGCGGCGGCCAGGTGAAAAACAACCGCCGTCTGCGCGTCCACCACGGGCGCAGGCGCTTGTTTTTCTTCGAGAAGGGCATTCAAGTCGCCGGTCAGCACGACAATTCGCGGGTCGGCCATCATGTCGGCGGGCGGCGCAGCGCGGTCCACCAATGTGATCCGGCCGATGGCCCTGGGCGCGGCGCCGGCAACCGACAGCTGCCCGAGCGCCAGCAGGCAGCGCGCCAGACGAAGCCCCAGAAAACCGGCGCCGCCGGTGATGACGATGTGGCATGGATCCTGGGCAACAGAAGGGGGCAGCGGCATGGCGGTTTCCTGGGTGAATGGGATCATGGATTGCTGGCATTGCAACAGGCCCCGGCCGGGCAGGCGCGCGGCCGGACGCTGGCGCTTCAGTATGCCCTCAAGGCTGCGCGAGCGGCCCGTCAACGATAATCCAGCCCACCCGGCCTTGCCGCTGCTTTTCGGCCATGGCGCGCTGCGCCGCGCGTCGCCCGCCTCCCGTCCCGTCTCGTCCCGCCCAGGCTGCCTCTTTCACGCGTTATGAACAAATCCCCTTCCGCAGAAACAAAAACCCTGCACACGCCCATGATGGCCCAGTACCACGCCATCAAGGCCGGCTATCCGGACACGCTGGTGTTCTACCGCATGGGCGATTTTTACGAGGTGTTTTATGCCGACGCCGAAAAAGCCGCGCGCCTGCTGGGCATCACGCTGACGCGGCGCGGCCAGTCGGCCGGCGCGCCGGTGGTGATGGCCGGCGTGCCGTTTCATGCGCTAGAAAACTACCTGGCCCGGCTGGTCAAGCTCGGCGAGTCGGTGGCGATTTGCGAGCAGGTCGGCGACGTCGCCACCAGCAAAGGACCGGTCGAGCGCCAGGTGGTGCGGGTGGTCACGCCCGGCACACTGCTGGACGACGCGCTGCTGGACGACAAGACCGAAGCCATCTTGCTGGCGGTTCACCAGGGCGCTCAGAGCACCTGCGGCCTGGCCTGGCTCAGCGTGACGCAGGGCGAGATCCACCTGGCCCAGTGCGCCGCGCCCGAGCTGGAAGCCTGGCTGGCGCGCATCAGCCCGAGCGAGCTGATCTACAACATCGATGCGGCGCCGGCTTTCGAGCAGCGGCTCAAAGCCTGGCGCTGCGCTGCCAGCGCGCGCCCGGCCTGGCAGTTCGACGCCGCCCTGGGGGCGCGCCGCCTGCTTGAGCAGCTCCGGGTGGCTTCGCTGGCGGCCTGGCAGGCCCAAACCCTGGGCGAAGCGCATGCCGCCGCGTCGGCGCTGCTGGGCTATGCCGAGCACACCCAGGGCCGCACCCTTCCCCATGTGCAGGGCCTGCAGGTGGTGCGCTCCAGCGAGCTGATCGACTTGCCGCTGACGACCCGGCGCAACCTCGAACTGACGCAGACACTGCGCGGCGAGAGCTCGCCCACGCTGCTCTCGCTGCTGGACACCTGCGCCACCGGCATGGGCAGCCGGGCTTTGAGAAGCTGGCTGCTCAGCCCGCGCCGGGACCGCGCCCAGGCTTCTAGCCGGCTGGAGGCGGTCACCGAACTGCGCGGCGGCGCCCAGCAAGGCCTGCGCGCCCGACTCAAGGGCATTGCCGATGTCGAACGCATCAGCGCCCGCATCGCCCTGCGCCAGGTGCGGCCCCGGGAACTGGTTGCGCTGCGGCTGGCGCTACAAAATTCAGAGCTGCTAAAGCCCGCTGATATTGCATATACAGGCTATTTATCCACTATTTTCGAGGATTTGCGGCCGCCGGCGGGCTGCGCCGAGTTGCTGGGCCAGTGCATCCTGGACGAGCCGGCCGCGCTGGTCCGCGACGGCGGCGTCGTCAACCACGGCTGCGACGCCGAACTCGACGAGCTGCGCGCCATCCAGACCAACTGCGACGGTTTCCTGCTCGACCTGGAAGGCCGCGAAAAGGCGCGCACCGGCATTGCCAACCTGCGCGTGCAGTTCAACCGGGTGCACGGCTTTTACATCGAGGTCAGCCAAGGCCAGACCGGCAAGGTGCCGGCCGACTACCGGCGCCGCCAGACGCTGAAAAATGCCGAGCGCTACATCACGCCCGAACTCAAGGCCTTTGAGGACAAGGCCCTGTCAGCGGCGGCGCAGGCGCTGGCGCGCGAGAAATGGCTGTACGAGCAACTGCTCGACCAGCTCCAGGAGTTCGTGCCTGCGCTGGGCCGGCTGGCGCGCGCCCTGGCCGCGCTCGATGCGCTGTGCGCGCTGGCCGAACGCTCGCTGACCCTGGACTGGTGCGCGCCCAGCTTCGTCAAGGAGCCGTGCATCGACATCCAGCAGGGCCGGCATCCGGTGGTGCAAAGCCGGCTGGCCCAGAGCAGCGGCGGCGCCTTCATTGCCAACAACTGCTGCCTCACCGGCAAAAGCCGGATGCAGGTCATCACCGGCCCGAACATGGGCGGCAAATCGACCTACATGCGCCAGGTCGCGCTGATCGTTCTGCTGGCCAGCATCGGCTCCTACGTGCCGGCCGCAAGCTGCCGGCTTGGGCCGATCGACGCCATCCACACCCGCATCGGCGCGGCCGACGACGTGGCCAACGCGCAATCGACCTTCATGCTCGAAATGCTCGAGGCCGCGCAGATCCTGCATGCCGCCACGCCGCAGTCCCTGGTGCTGATGGACGAGATCGGGCGCGGCACCTCGACCTTCGACGGCCTGGCGCTGGCCAGCGGCATTGCCGCCCACCTGCACAACAAAACCCAGGCATTCACCCTGTTTGCCACGCATTACTTTGAACTGACCGAGTTTGCGGCCCAGCACCACGGCGCGCTCAACGTGCATGTCAGCGCGGCCGAGTCGGGCAGCGAGATTGTGTTTTTGCACCAGATCGAGCCCGGCCCGGCCAGCAAGAGCTATGGCATTGCGGTGGCCAGGCTGGCCGGCCTGCCGGCCGCGGCCCTCAACCATGCGCGCCATGCGCTGGCCGCGCTGGAAGCCCAGCACAGCCAGGCCAGCGCCCAGGCGGACCTGTTTGCCCAGCCGCCAGCGCCGGCGCCGGCTGAAAAAAGCGCGGTGGACGCCGCCTTGGTTACCATCGACCCCGACGCCCTAACCCCGCGCGAGGCACTCGACGCACTGTACCGGCTGAAAAAGCTGGCCAGCGCCGCGTGACGCGCGCCGCCCCATGCATTCCAACCCCACTCACCCTGCCATGACTTACTGCGTTGCCATCAAGCTCAATGCCGGACTGGTTTTCCTGTCCGATTCCCGAACCAATGCCGGCCTGGACCACATCAGCACCTTTCGCAAGACCATCGTTTACGAAAAGCCCGGGGACCGCTTCATGGTGCTGCTGACTGCCGGCAATTTGTCGATCTCGCAGTCGGTGCGCGAGATTTTGCAAACCGAAGAAATCCGGGACCCCAGCGGCGGCGAGCCGATCACCATCTGGAACGCCAAAAGCATGTTCGACGCCGTCCGCGTGCTCGGCTCGGCCATTCGGCGCGTCTACCAGCACGACGCCCAGGCACTGCGCAACGATGCGGTCGGCTTTAATGTCTCGCTGGTGTTTGGCGGCCAGATCAAGGGCGAAGGCATGCGCCTTTTTCAGGTGTATTCGCCGGGCAACTTCATCGAAGCCACCGACGAGACGCCTTACTTTCAAATCGGCGAGTCCAAATACGGCAAGCCGGTGCTCGACCGGGTCATCACCCCGGACACGCCGCTGGCCGAAGCCGCCAAATGCGCGCTGGTGTCGATGGACTCGACCATCAAGTCCAACCTGTCGGTCGGCCTGCCGCTGGACCTGGTGGTGTACGAGGCCAACACCTACCAGAGCGACAAGGTGGTCTGCATCGACCAGGACAACCCCTACTACCGGATGATGCACGACAACTGGGGCCACAAGCTGCGCGAGGTGTTTGACAGCATCGAAGACCCGGTGTGGGACGATGCACATACGGACACGCCCCTGAAAATGCCCGCCGGCCGGCATGCCACCCTGAAAAAAATCAGCACGCCACACGAAAAACTGATCTGAGTTCGCCCTGTTCATCCCCTCTCTTTCAGGGCAAATGCCGCCAGCCATGCAGCGGCGACGCCCCCAATACCTGTGCCCCAACGCCCCCAGCCCCTCATTGTTTTTTCCCACGGCAACAGCTTTCCGGCCCGCACCTACGGCGTGCTGTTCCAAAGCCTCAAGGCGCGCGGGTTTCAGGTCCAGGCGATCGAGAAATTCGGCCACGACCCACGCTACCCGGTCACCAGCAACTGGCCGCATCTGGTTGAGCAGCTGGCCGATTTTGCCGGCCAGGAGGTTGAAAAATCCGGGCAGCCGGCCTTCCTGGTCGGCCATTCGCTGGGCGGCTTTTTGAGCCTGATGTGCGCTGCCACGCGTCCGGAACTTGGCGGCCAGAAGGTCGCCGGCGTGCTGCTGATCGACTCGCCGATTCTGGGCGGCTGGCGCGCCAAGGCGCTCAGCGTGGCCAAGCGGGCCCGGCTGGTCGGCTCGATCTCGCCCGGTGCCATCAGCCGCAAGCGGCGCCAGCAGTGGCTGGGCCGGGACGAGGTGCTGGCGCACTTTCGCAGCAAAAAAGCCTTTGCCCGCTGGGACGAGCAGGTGCTGCGCGACTACATCGACCACGGCACCCACGACGAGAGCGGCAGCGATGGCAACGGCATTCGGGGCCAGCGCCTGCTGAGCTTTGACCGCGATGTGGAAACCGCCATCTACAACACCCTGCCGGACAACCTGGAGCAGATGCTCAGGGCGCACCCGCTGCAATGCCCTTCGGCCTTCATCGGCGGACGCCAGTCGGTCGAGATGAAGCAGGTCGGCATGGCGATGACCGAAAAGATCACCCAGGGCCGGATCATGATGCTTGACGGCAGCCACCTGTTTCCGATGGAGCAACCCGTGGCGACGGCCGCAGCGATTGAAGCGGCGCTGCTCAATTTCGCCAGCCTGACCAGCCGCCGGACCAGCCAGGCAGCAGCGTAGGGCAGCTGGCCGGCGCCGGCTGCTGACCGGTCTGGCCCTCAGGGTGCCCAGACGACCAGGCCGCTCCAGGCAGTTCCCAGCACGACGATACCAAAGGCGATGCGGTACCAGGCAAACGGCACAAAATCATGGCTGGCGATGTAGCGCAGCAGCCAGCGAATGCACAGCCAGGCGCTGAGGAATGAAAACAGCAGGCCGACGCCAAACAGCGGCAGATCGGACATTGCCAGCAGCGCCCGGTCCTTGTAGAGGCTGTAGACACCGGCGCCGATCAGCGTGGGAATGGCCAGGTAGAACGAAAAGTCGGTCGAGGCCTTGCGCGACAAGCCCATCAGCATGCCGCCAATGATGGTCGAGCCGCTGCGGCTGGTACCCGGAATCATGGCCAGGCACTGAACCAGGCCGACCTTGAGGGCATCCATGGCGCCCATCGACTCGACATCGTGGATGCGGATGACCGCCGGATTGCGCTGCTGGCGCTTTTCGGCCCACAAGATGATGAAGCCGCCGACGATGAAGGCACTGGCCACGACCACCGGCGTGAACAGGTGCGCCTTGATGGCCTTGCCAAACAGCAGGCCCAGCACCACCGCCGGCAAAAAGGCCACCAGCACATTGAGCGCAAATTGTTGCGCCTGCTTTTCGTTCGGCAGCGCGATCAGGGTGCTGCGGATTTTTTGCCAGTACACCAGGATCACTGCAAAAATCGCGCCGGTCTGGATGGCGATGTCAAACACCTTGGCCTTGTCGTCGTCAAAGCCAAGCAGCGCGCCCGCCAAGATCAGGTGTCCGGTTGATGAAATTGGCAAAAATTCGGTCAGTCCCTCGACAATGCCCATGACGGCGGCTTTGATCAACAGTGCAATGTCCACGCTGGCTCCCTAGAATTGGGCCTGATTATCACCGCTGGCCTTGCGCCTTTTTCACAAGGCAGCAGCCCGCAGGCCGGCCCGGAATGGCCCGGACGGCAGCGCCGGGCAGTGGGGCGCGCTGGACAAACCCCAGACGAGCAGAGGCAACGCGGTGCGGCCCAACCAGCCATTTTTTCATATTGTGGAATATGACCCGCAACATCCCAGGGCAACGTCCTACGGTTGAGCAGGCTTTCTTCGGGCTTACTTGGGTGTCAATAACCATGCCGAGGAAAACTGATGAATATCCCAGATCGAACGACAGCAACGACGGGCAAAAGCGCAATGCTGACACTGGCTGTGGTGGCCGGTGCAGCCGCTTTCCTGACCGGCTGCGCCGGTGTCAAGGCGCCGCCCAAGGAATACGCCCAGGACCGGCTTGACGAGCAAATCCAGGTTCCAGCCGGCCATGTCGTGGCGCTGGAAACGACGGCGGTGGGCGTGCTCAATTACGAATGCAAGGCCAATCCGGCTGCCGGCGGCG
>JACMQR010000277.1 GCA_014376885.1 Polaromonas sp. | reverse complement strand
TGCCAGCCCGACCCGGTGGGCGGCAGGGCATCCCGGGCATCGATCCAGCCGAGGTCCTGGTTTTTCTCGTGGGCCAGCGCCAGGTGTTGCAGCACCACGTCCTTGGTGATGGTATTGAGGTCGACAAGGCCGGGCTCGCTGGGCGGCTGATCGTTGGCATGGGCCAGCGACAGCAACTGCTGGCACAGCCGGGTGCTGCGCAGAACTTGCGCCACGATGGCGTGCAGGGTGGGGCGCAGCAGCGCCGGATCTTTCTCGCGCAGGGCCACTTCGGCCTGGGTCATCATGATGGCCAAGGGGGTTTTCAGCTGGTGCGACGCATCGGTTAAAAACTGGGTCTGGCGGGCCAGCAGCGCCGCGTAGCGGGCGATCTGCCCGTTGATGGCCTGCACGAGCGGCGCCACCTCGTGCGGCACCCCGCTGGTGTCCAGGGGGGCGAGCGCCGCGCCCCGGGAGCGCAGCACCGACACGCGCAGTTGCTCCAGCGGCTGCAGCGACCAGGCGATGCCCAGCCAGACCAGCACGATCACCAGGACAAACATCCGCGCATCCCGGGCCAGCGCCTGCTGCAGCGATGGCGCGTGCGCCTGGTCGCGCAAGGCCTGGTCTTCGGCCACCTGCACCAGCAGCTCAAAAACCTGGCCTTGCTCGTCGGCCACCAGGCTGCGGCTGGCCACGATGCGCAGCGCGCTTCCGCGGTACACGCCGCCATACCAGACCAGGGCCGGACGGGCGGCGGGCAAAGGCCAGGCGGCGGCAGAAAATTCAGCCGGCAGGGGCGGCAGATCGCCGTGGCCGAGCAGGGTTTTCTGGGCCTGCGGCGCTGTCAAATTGCGCGCGTCTGGCGGGTGCGGCGTCAAGCCGATGTGAAAGTACTTGTGCCGCGAAGCCGGGGCGCTCAAAAGCAATTCCCGGTCGGCGAACGATTCGTCGAGCTGCAGCGGGCCGTTTTTTGAAAGCGACACGCTGCGCCGCAGCACAATTTCCGAGTCCAGCATGGCTTCGTCATAGGCGTCGTTCACCACGCGCTGCAAGGCCTGGTAGTCGTTCGAGCTGTCCAGCGCCAGCAGGCCCGCAATGCCGGGCAGCAGCAAGGTCAGCAAACGAGCGCGCACCCCCAGGCGGCCAAGCCAGAGCCAAGGCCTAGGCCGCTGAATTTTCATGGGCCACACTTTCGAGCATGTAGCCCAGGCCGCGCACCGTCACGATGCGAACGTCGGCGCCCTGCAGCTTTCGCCGCAGGCGATGCAGCACCAGTTCGATGGCGTTGGGCCCGGCCGAGCTGTCGTTGGGGAACACCTTGCCTGACAAATGGCCTTTTTCGATCGGTGAACCACTGCGCGCCAGCAGGGTCCAAAGGGCAGCGCTTTCACGCGGCGTGAGCTGCAGCAACACGCCGCCGAGCAAAAAAGCGCGGCTGTCGTAGGCGCACGACAGCGATCCGCAGCGCAGCGGCGCATGGGGCCGGCCCTGGCTGCGCCGCGCCAATGCGGTCAGGCGCGCTTCCAGCTCTTCGATGGCAAACGGCTTGGATAAAAAGTCGTCCGCCCCAAGCTGCAGGCCCTTGACCCGGTCCTGCACCGCAGCCTGGGCGGTCAGCACCAGCACCGGGATGCGGTTGCCGGCATGGCGCAGCTCGGACAGCAGCACCAGGCCGTGCTTGCCGGGCAGCTGCAGGTCCAGCACGACCAGGTCATAGCCATTGGCGGCCAGCAGCGCTTCGGCCGTGGCCGCGTCTGGCGCGTGGTCCGGCACGAAGCCGCTTTGCTTGAAGGCGCGCATCAGCCACCTTGCCATTTCGGCCTCATCTTCAACAAGCAGCAGTCGCATAGGGGTAGGGTGCAGGGGTGAAAATTGATGAACCGGCAGCCGCCCGACCGGATGCCATTCGCGCCGGCGCTCCAGCTGGGTTTTTCCGGGTTGAAAAAGCGTTGCCGGGTGCCATCGTAAAGGGTAGCAGGATTGGTTCCCTGCAGCGCCCCGGGCGCAGCGACCACGGCCCGCCTGGGCGCCTCGCCGGTCAGTCGCGCCGGGGAGCTGATCGGGTACAGTGCCCGCCATGAGTGCTGAGCTGCCGCCATCGTCCTTTCCCCCAGCGTCAGCTGCGCCAGCGGGCGCGCTGAAGCGACATGCCGGTCCGCTCGACTGGCGCACCCTGGTCGAGTGGCTGGGCCAGGACGGCCTGATCAGCGCCGCCGATGCCCAGCGCACCATGGTCCGCTGCGCCCAGGCGCAAAGCGCCCAGCATCCGCTGGTGCGGCTCGCCAGCATCGGCATGACGCGGCTGGCCGACGGCAAGCCGCTGGACCTGGAAACCCTCAGCCAGTGGCTGGCTGCCTGCGCGGGACTGACGTATCTGCGCATCGACCCGCTCAAGGTGGACGTCGGCAAGGTGGCCGACGCCATGTCGGCGGTGTATGCCGAGCGGCACAAGGTGCTGCCGGTGCAGCTCACCGCGCACCAGCTGGTCATTGCCACGTCCGACCCGTTCGTCACCGACTGGCTGCCCGAAGTCGAGCGCCAGTCCAAGCGCAGCGTGCGCCTGGTGGTGGCCAATCCGCTGGACATAGCCAAGTTCACCGCCGAATTCTTTGCGCTGGCCAAATCGGTCAAGGCCGCGCTCAAGTCCAGCGGCGGCTCGGGCTCGGCCAGCTTTGAGCAGCTGGTCGAGCTGAACAAGACCAGCCGGCAGTTAGACGCCAACGACCAGGGCGTGGTGCAGGTCGTCGACTGGCTTTGGCAATATGCCTTTGACCAGCGCGCCAGCGACATCCACCTGGAGCCGCGCCGCGAGCAGGGCGTGATCCGCTTTCGGATCGACGGTATCCTGCATCCGGTGTACCAGCTGCCAATGGCGGTGCACAACGCCATGACGGCGCGCATCAAGCTGCTCGGCCGCATGGACGTGGTCGAAAAGCGCCGGCCGCAGGACGGCCGCATCAAGACGCGAAATCCGCGCGGCGACGAGGTGGAAATGCGCCTGTCCACCCTGCCCACCGCCTTCGGCGAAAAGATGGTGATGCGCATCTTCGATCCCGACACGACCGTCAAGAACCTCGATGCGCTGGGCTTTTCGGCGCATGACGCCGAGCGCTGGGAGCAGCTCGTCAAGCGCCCCTACGGCATCGTGCTGGTGACCGGTCCGACCGGCTCGGGCAAGACCACCACGCTGTACTCGACGCTGAAAAGGCTGGCCACCGAAGAGGTCAACATCAACACCATCGAAGACCCGATCGAGATGATCGAGCCGGCGTTCAACCAGACGCAGGTGCAGCCGATGCTGAACTTCGGCTTTCCCGAAGGCCTGCGCTCGCTGATGCGCCAGGACCCGGACATCATCATGGTCGGCGAGATCCGCGACCTGCCCACCGCCGACATGGCGGTTCAGGCCGCGCTCACCGGCCATCTGGTGTTCAGCACCCTGCACACCAACGACGCGCCGTCGGCGGTGTCGCGCCTGATGGAGCTCGGCGTGCCGAACTACCTGATCAACGCCACGCTGCTCGGCGTGCTCGCCCAGCGGCTGGTGCGCACCCTGTGCGCCCAGTGCCGCCAGCCCGACGGGGAGGCCAGGCGCGAAACGCTGGCCGAGCTGGCCCGGCCCTGGCAGGTCACCGGCAGCTATCGGCCGTTCAAGGCCGTCGGCTGCGTGGATTGCCGCATGACCGGCTTTCGCGGCCGCCTGGGCCTGTACGAGCTGCTGACCGTGACCGAGGCCTTCAAGGAAAAACTCTCCAAAGAGCCGAACATCGACGCGCTGCGCCGCCAGGCCATCAGCGAAGGCATGCGCCCATTGCGGCTCGCCGGCGCCCTGAAGGTGGCAGAGGGCTTGACGACCATCGAAGAAATCCTGGCCGCCACGCCGCCGCTGGCTTGATTGCCGTGGTGGCGGGCAAAGACCGCTCCCGGCCGAATTGTCCGCGCCGGCCCGCCAGGCCGTCATCCGTGTAGGTGAAAGCCACATGCCGGTCTAGGAAAATTGAAAGCAAAATGGAAGTTCGATCCGCTGGATCTTTCTTTCAAAGGAGACAAACCGTGAAAATCAAGAGTCAGAAAGACTTTTTTTCCGGACTCATGTTCATGGGTATCGGGGTGGCGTTCGCCTGGGGAGCCACCACCTACAGCGTCGGCAGCGGGGCGCGCATGGGGCCGGGCTACTTTCCGCTCTACCTGGGCGTGCTGATGGCGATCCTGGGCGTTGTCATCACCTTCAAGTCGCTGGTGGTCGAGGCCCTCAATGGCGACAAGATTGGCAAATGGGCCTGGAAGCCGCTGTTTTTTGTGATTCTGGCCAATCTGCTGTTTGGCGTGTTGCTGGCTGGGCTGCCGTCGCTCGGCCTGCCCGCCATGGGCCTGATCGTGGCCATCTATGCGCTGACCTTCATCGCCAGCATGGCCGAAACCGGCTGGAAGGTGAAAAACACCTTCATCCTCGCCACCATTTTGGCGATCGGCAGCTACATCGCCTTTGTCATCGCGCTGAAACTGCAGTTTCAGGTGTGGCCGGCATTCATCACAGGCTAAGGGGAACAAGAACATGGAATTGCTTCAACACCTGTCGCTCGGTTTCGGCGTGGCGTTCACGCCGATCAACCTCTTGTACTGCCTGGTCGGATGCATCCTGGGCACGCTCATCGGCGTGCTGCCCGGCATCGGCCCGGTGGCCACCATCGCCATGCTGTTGCCCGCCACCTATGCGCTGCCCCCGGTGTCGGCCCTGATCATGCTGGCCGGCATCTACTACGGGGCGCAGTACGGCGGCTCGACCACCGCCATCTTGGTGAACCTGCCGGGGGAATCGTCCTCGGTGGTCACCTGCATCGACGGCTACCAGATGGCCCGAAAAGGTCGGGCGGGGCCGGCGCTGGCGGCGGCCGGACTGGGTTCGTTCTTTGCCGGCTGCGTCGGCACCCTCATCCTGGCGGCGTTTGCGCCGCCGCTGACCGAGCTGGCCTTCAAGTTCGGCCCGGCCGAGTACTTTGCGCTGATGACCCTGGGCCTGATCGGCGCGGTGGTGCTGGCCTCGGGCTCGCTGCTCAAGGCGATTGCCATGATCGTGCTCGGCCTGCTGCTCGGGCTGGTGGGCACCGACGTGAATTCGGGTGTGGCCCGGTTCAGCTTCGACATTCCGGAACTCACCGACGGCATCGGCTTTGTGGTGATTGCCATGGGCGTGTTCGGCTATGGCGAGATCATCAGCAACCTGGCCCAGCCCGAGGACGAGCGCGAGGTGTTCACCGCCGGCGTGTCGGGCCTGATGCCGACCAAGCAGGATTTCAAGGCGATGACGCCGGCCGTGCTGCGCGGCACCTTTTTAGGCTCGGCGCTGGGCATCTTGCCCGGCGGCGGCGCGCTGCTGGCGGCTTTTGCCGCCTATGCGCTGGAAAAGAAAATCAAGATGCGGCCGGGCGAAGTGCCGTTCGGCCAGGGCAATATCCGCGGCGTGGCGGCGCCCGAGTCGGCCAACAATGCCGGCGCGCAAACGTCCTTCATCCCGCTGCTGACGCTGGGCATTCCGCCGAACGCGGTGATGGCGCTGATGGTCGGCGCGATGACCATCCACAACATCCAGCCCGGCCCGCAGGTCATGACCAGCAACCCCGAGCTGTTCTGGGGGCTGATCGCCTCGATGTGGATCGGCAATGCCATGCTGATCGTGCTGAACCTGCCGCTGATCGGCATGTGGATCAAGCTGCTGACCGTGCCCTATCGCTACCTGTTCCCGGCCATCGTGCTGTTTTGCGCCATCGGCGTGTATTCCACCAACAACAACACCTTCGATGTCTGGATGGTCGGCCTGTTCGGCATCGTCGGCTACCTGTTTGTCAAGCTTGGCTGCGAGCCGGCGCCGCTGCTGCTCGGCTTCATCCTTGGCCCGATGATGGAAGAAAACCTGCGCCGCGCGCTGCTGCTGTCGCGCGGCGACTGGAGCGTGTTCGTCACCCGTCCGATTTCGGCCGGCCTGCTTGCCGTGGCGGTGCTGATGCTGGTGATCGTGCTGCTGCCGGCGGTAAAAAACAAGCGCGAGGAAGCCTTCGTCGAAGAGTGATGCCGGGGTGACACGCCCGGCGGCAGGCCGCCGCCGGGCCGTCTGCAATCAAGGGGTGCGCCACCGGGATGGCCGAAGCCGGGCGCCGGTCGGCGCATGCCAAACTCGCTGGCATGAACACTGTACGAGGCCCAGGCGGCCAGCCTCCACCTTGACTGATATTTCCGAATCAAAACCCTTCACCGTGCAGGCTGGACAAGCGCTGACAGCTTCCAAAAGCATAGCGTCCGGCTTGGTGCTGGCGAGCGTGGGCGCGATCGCCTTCAGCGGCAAGGCGATCATTGTCAAGCTGGCCTACCGGCATGGTGTCGATGCGGTCACCCTGATCATGTACCGCATGCTGTTTGCGCTGCCGCTGTTTGCGCTCATGGCCTGGTGGGCCAGTCGGGGCAAGCCCAAACTGGCGCGCAAGGACGGGCTGGGTGTGCTCTGGCTGGGCTTTACCGGCTACTACCTGGCGAGCTTTCTGGACTTTGCCGGCCTGGCCTACATCAGCGCATCGCTGGAGCGGCTGATCTTGTACCTCAACCCGACGCTGGTGCTGCTGCTGGGCTTGCTCGTCTACAAGCGGCGCATTGCGCGGGCGCAGGTCGTCGGCATGGCGGTCAGCTATGCGGGCGTGGCGCTGGTGTTCGGCCATGAGATCACGCTGCTGGGCAGCCATGCCGCCTGGGGCGCGCTGCTGGTGTTTGGCAGCGCCGTCAGCTATGCGCTGTACCTGGTGTACAGCGGCGAGATGGTCAGGCGCCTGGGTTCGATGCGCCTGGTCGGCCTGGCCACCACGGTGGCCTGCCTGCTGTGCCTGCTGCAGTTCGCGCTGCTGCGCCCGCTCAGCGCCGCCGCCGTGGCGCCCGAGGTGATCTGGCTGTCGGTGCTCAACGCCACGCTGTGCACCGCCGTGCCGGTGCTGCTGGTGATGATGGCCATCGAGCGGATCGGCGCCAGCCTGAGCGCGCAGACCGGCATGATCGGCCCGCTCTCGACCATCTTGATGGGCGTGGTGATCCTGGGCGAGCCGTTCACCGCCTGGGTGGCGGCCGGCACCGTGCTGGTGATTGCCGGGATTTTCGTGTTCTCCCGGGCCGGGCGCTAGCCGGCTTCGGGTCGTGGTCATGGTTCCCGGTTGCCGGGACGAGTAAGGAGTCTCTATGGATTTGGGTATCGCCGGAAAACATGCGCTGGTGTGCGGCGCCAGCAAGGGCCTGGGCTTTGGCTGCGCGCAGGCGCTGGTGCGCGAAGGCGTGCATGTGCTGATCGTGGCGCGGGGCGCCGAGGCGCTGCAGGCAGCTGCTCATAAATTAACAGCAGACAGCGCACGTCCAGCAAGCGCAAGCGTGCAGTTCGTTGCGGCAGACATCACCACGGCCGAAGGCCGGGCGGCGGTGTTCGCGGCGCGCCGCGACTTTGACATCGTCGTCACCAATGCCGGCGGCCCGCCGACCGGCGATTTCCGCGACTGGGACCGGGACGCCTGGATCCGGGCGCTCGACGCCAACATGCTCACGCCGATCGAGCTGATCAAGGCGACGGTCGACGGCATGGCCGCGCGCGGCTTTGGCCGCATCGTCAACATCACCTCGAGCTCGGTGAAGGCGCCGATCGACATCCTGGGCCTGTCCAACGGCGCGCGCAGCGGCCTGACCGGCTTTGTCGCCGGCGTGGCGCGCACCGGGCTGGCGGCGCAGGGCGTGACCCTGAACAACCTGCTGCCCGGCAAGTTCGACACCGACCGGATTGCCGCCACGGTGCGCGCTGCGGCTGAAAAGTCCGGCCGGTCGGTCGAGGACATCCGGCGCACGCAGCAGGCGCAGATTCCGGCCGGGCGCTACGGCACCGCCGACGAGTTCGGCGCCATCTGCGCGTTCTTGTGCAGCCGGCAGGCGGCCTACATCACCGGCCAGAACGTGCTGGCCGACGGCGGGGCCTTTGCGGGCACCTTCTGAGCGCCGCCGGCGCGCAGCGCGCCTGAGAAAAAACGCCAACGGGCAAGGGCGCGCTTGTCAGCGCCGCGCCGACACCACGATGCCGCCGACGATCAGCAAAAACGCCGCCGCGTGGTACAGGTGCGGCAGCTCGCCAAGAAAAGCCGCCGACAGCAGGGCGGCAAACAGCGGCGTCAGGTTGGTGAAAAAGCCGGCCATCGCCGGGCCCACCCGCTGCACGCCCAGGCCCCAGCAGCGGTAGGCGAGCACCGCCGGCCCGATGGCGATGTACGCCAGCGCCGCCGCCAGCGGCCAGCTCCAGTGGATGCCCGCGTCCGCCACCGCCCATTCGCCGGCCGCGAACAGGCCTGACCAGCCCAGCCCGAAAAAAACCTGCGCCAGCAAAAAAGCCGCCCAGTTGCGGCGCAGCTCGGGCGGGTCCTTAGGCTCGGTCAGCAGCCAGCTGTAAAACGCCCAGGCCAGCGTGGCCAGCAGCACGTAGAGGTCGCCCGGCACCAGGCGCACCGCCAGCAGCAGCGACCACTGGCCGCGCGACAGCACCACCAGCACGCCGGCCACCGACAGCAGCGCCCCGGCCGCCTGCCGGCGCGACACCGGCTTGCCAAAGCACAGCGCGCCCACCCCCAGCAGCCACACCGGCAGGCTCGACGCCACCAGTGTCACATTGAGCGGCGTCGAGGTTTGCAGCGCCAGGTACTGCAAGGCGTTGTAGCAGCCGATGCCCAGCAGGCCGAGCAGCGCCAGGCGCTTGTAGCCGGCCCACATCGCGCTGCCGGGGCGCAGCACCGGCCAGGCCAGCGGCAAAAGAATGGCAAAGGCCAGCAGCCAGCGCAAAAAGTTCAGCGTCATCGGCGCAATCAGCTCATGCACCCCCCGGCCGACGACCGCGTTGCCGGCCCACAGCAGCGGCGGCAGGGTCAGCAGCAGGGCGGTACCCGGGCTCAGGCGTTGGTTCATGGCCGCGACTGTAACAAGCCGGCGCCCGGCCGGCCCATTCATTCGCTCCGGGCGGCGCTGTTTCGCACCTGAAGCACAAGCGGTCGAGATTGATTCATGGCACCATGGCAAACCGGCGCACCGCACCGGCCCACTTCGAAAAAATTCAAGGAAACGACGAGATGACCCTGACGACCTCCCACGCCATACACATCGACCAGCATGGCGGCCCCGAAGAGCTCAAGCTGGTCCAGGTTCAGGTCGGTGAGCCTGGCCCGGGTGAAATTCGCATCCGCCACAAGGCCATCGGCCTGAATTACATCGACGTGTACCAGCGCAGCGGCCTGTACCCGATGGCCATGCCGGTGCAGCTGGGCATGGAAGCGGCCGGCGTGGTCGAGGCCGTCGGCGCGGGCGTGACGCACCTGCAGCCGGGCGACCGGGCCGCCTACGCCAGCCAGCCGCCCGGCAGTTACTGCGAGCTGCGTGTCATGCCGGCCAAATGCGTCTGCAAGCTGCCCGATGCGATTTCGTTCGAAACCGGCGCGGCCATGATGCTCAAGGGCCTGACGGTGCAGTACCTGCTGCGCCGCACGCTGCCGCAGGGCGGGCTCCAGGCGGGCGACTTCGTGCTGTTCCATGCCGCCGCCGGCGGCGTCGGCCTGATCGCCTGCCAGTGGGCCAGGGCGCTGGGCCTGCAGCTGATCGGCACGGCCGGCTCGGACGAGAAGTGCGCCCTGGCCAAAGCGCATGGCGCGGCCTTTGTCATCAACTACGCCACCGAGGACTTTGTCGCCCGCGTCAAGGACATCACCGCTGGCCAGGGCGTCAAGGTGGTGTATGACTCGGTCGGCAAGGACACGTTCGAGCGTTCGCTCGACTGCCTGCGCCCGTTTGGCCTGCTGGCCAGCTTTGGCAACGCCTCCGGCCCGGTCGCGCCAATGTCGCCCGGCATCCTGGGCGCCAAGGGCTCGCTGTATGTGACGCGCCAGACCTTGTTCAACCACATCACGACGCGTGAAAGCACCCAGGCCATGGCCGACGAGCTGTTTGACATGGTTGTCAGCGGCAAGGTCGAAATTCGCATCGACCAGCGTTTTGCCCTGGCCGATGTGGCCCAGGCGCACCGCTCGCTCGAAGCGCGCAAGACCACCGGCTGCACCATCTTGACGCTGTAGCCCGGCGCGGCCGGCAGCTGTGGCACCGGCTGGGTAAACCTGTGTAAAGCCGGGCGCCGGATTCAACGCCGGCGCCCGGCAATGCGTTAAAAAGGGCTGCAGGAGACCTTCATGCCCCCAGTCCTTAGCCCTGGCCGCCGCATCACCACCGCCCTTGCGGGCCTGGCCAGCCTGGTTTGCCTGGCCGCCGGCGCGCAAACCGGCGGCCCGCCGCTGTCGGCCGACCAGGCGGCCTGGCGTGCCGGCTCGCGCCTGGGTTACGCGCCCACGCCGGCGTCGCTGGCAGCGATGGGCGCCGCGCCGCAGGCCTGGGCGCTGCAGCAGATCGACCTGGCCCAGGCGGCCAGCCAGCAGGCCGCGGTCATCGCGCCCGAGCTGGCGCGCATCGCCGCGCCGATGGCCGACATTGCCCGCGACTTCCAGGCCGAACGCGAAGCGCGCAAGACGCTGCGCCCGCAAAGTGCGCCCGACGAGCCCGGAAAACCGGCCGCGCCGGCGGCTGGCGGCCCACTTTTCAGCCGCGACATGGCCCAAGGCGCCGCCGCCTGGCGCGTGATGGCCTGCAGCGACCCGGCGCTGGAAAACCCGCTGCTGGCGCGCATGACCGAATTCTGGTTCAACCACCTGAACGTGTTCGCCGGCAAGGGCCCGGTCCGGCCGTTCGTCGGGCATTACCTGCTGCAGGCGATCCGGCCCAATGCGCTGGGCCGCTTTGAGGACCTGCTGCTGGCCAGCGCCCGCCACCCGGCGATGCTGCTCTACCTGGACCAGGCCCAGAGCAGCAACCGCGGCCTGAATGAAAACTATGCGCGCGAGCTGATGGAGCTGCACACGCTGGGCGTGGGCGGCGGCTACACCCAGGGCGATGTGCACGCGCTGGCCCGCATCCTGACCGGCTGGACCATCAACCTGCCGGGCGGCGAAGGATTCCGCTTCGCCGCCCAGCGCCACGACAGCGGCACCAAGCTTTTCATGGGCCGCGCCTACCAGGACGGCGGCGTGCGGGAAGGCGAGGACGCCATCCGATTCCTGGCCCGCCAGCCGGCCACGGCCCACCGGGTGTCCGAGCGCCTGGCCGCATTTTTCGTCGCCGACCAGCCGCCGGCCGATCTGGTCAGGCGGCTTGAAAAAACCTTTTCAGACAGCCAGGGCGACATTGGCGCAGTCATGCGCACGCTGGTGGCGTCGCCCGAATTCTGGGCCACGGACAGCGAGCTGTTCAAGACGCCGCTGGACTTTGCCTGTTCGGCCCTGAGCGCCACCGGCGGCGCGGCGGACCGCAAAAGCATTGCCCAGGCGCTGGGTTTTCTGGCCCAGGCCGGCCAGCCGATGCATGGCTGGCAAACGCCCGACGGCTACGCCACCGATGCCGCCACCTGGCTGGCGCCCGAGGCGCTGACCCGCCGCGCCGACTTTGCCATGGCGCTGGGCCAGCGTAGCGCCGAGCCGGTCTACCTGAATGCGTTTTTGAGCAGCGCCACGCGCCAGCGCATTGCCCGCGAGCCGGTCGGCCTGCGCACCGGCCTGATGCTCGCCAGTCCCGACTTCATGCGCAAGTAAATCAACATAAGCCAATGAAAGCCATCTTATGAACCGACCTGCCGACACTGGCCCGGACCTGCCGCGCCGCCGGGGCCTGAGCGGCCTGGCAGGGCTGTTCGCCCTGGGACTCGCCGGCGGCGCCGGCCGCGTCTGGGCGCAGCCCGCGCCGGCCAGCGGACTGAAAAGCCCGCCTGGCGACGGCCGGCTGGTGGTGCTCTTTTTGCGCGGCGCCTGCGACGGCCTGTCGGCTTTCGTGCCCTATTCCGACGCCGACTACTATGCCATCCGCCCGACGATTGCCATCGCCCCGCCCGACGGCACGCTGCAGGCCGCCTTGCGCCTGGACGCCACCTTTGCGCTGCATCCGGCCCTGGGCGAGTTGCTGCCCCTGTGGCAGCAGGGCGTGTTCGGCTTCGTGCCGGCCGCCGGGCTGCCAGCGCCCAACCGCTCGCATTTCGATGCCCAGTACCAGATGGAAATTGGCCAGGCCGGCAAGACCAGCAGCGCGCCGGGCTGGCTCAACAGCGCGGCCGCGCAGGCCGCAGCCCGCAGTGGCGCGCCTGGCGGCATGGCCAGCCCCCTGGCCCTGGGCGTCGGCGAGGCCAATCCGGCCATCCTCGGGGGGCCGGCCGCGGTCCGGCTGATTGCCCGCGGCCAGGCTGCCGAGCGCACCGGGGTGCTGGCCAGCGAGGCCACCCGGCGCGCCCTGCTGGACCTGTACGCCGGCAACGACCGCCTGGGCGAAGCCTTCCGCCAGGGCGCTGGCAGCCGGCTGCAAAGCGCGCAGGCGCTGGGCGCAGAAAAAATGGC
>JACMQR010000276.1 GCA_014376885.1 Polaromonas sp. | reverse complement strand
CTGTCCAGGTCGTCTTGCGTTTTTTCGTCAAGCGGCCATCCCAGCGACAACGACAACGTTTCTGGCAGCAGCAGGCAAAGGTCGGCGTGGGTATGCACCGCGACCGCATGGCAGCTGCTGCAATGGCCACAGGCGCCCTGCTCGCCTGGCTGCTCGCACAGCCAGGCGGTTGCCAGCGCCAGCGCCAGATCGAATTGGCCCAGGCCTGAAGGACCGGCCAGCAGCCAGGCATGGCCGCGCTGGGACAAAAGGCGTTCCAGCTGCATCTGAAGCCATGGCGCCAGTGACCCGGCAGGGCCGGCAGGAACCGAAAATTGGTTCACGCCAAGGCGGCTGCGGGGAGCCATCCTTTTTCGACAAACACCCACAGGGCATCGCGCCAGACGGCCTCGCGGGACTGCGCGGCATTGATTCGAACAAAGCGCTCAGCATGGCTGCGCTGGCGTTCAGCGTACCCTTGAGTCACCCGCTGAAAAAACGCCAAAGGCTGTGACTCAAAGCGGTCGGGTAGGCGCGAGGCGGCCAGGCGCCTGGCAGCTTCTTCCGGCGGCAGGTCGAACCAGACTGTCAGGTGCGGCTCGATGACGGTTTCAATTCCCGGGCGCATCGGCTGGTTGCCGGTGGGGTCGCCCAGCAGGCCTTCGCCAGACTGCACCCAGCGCTCCAGCGTGGCCAGCACCTGCAGGTCAAACCCCCGCCCCGCTCCCTGGTAGGCAAAGGTTGCATCGGTGAAGCGGTCGCAAAGCACCACATCACCGCGCAGCAGGGCCGGCGCAATCACCCGCAAAAGGTGGTCACGCCGGGCCGCAAAGATCAGCAGCGATTCGGTCAGCGGATCCATGGCATCGTCGAGCACCAGGCAACGAAGCTTTTCAGCCAGTTCAGTGCCGCCCGGCTCCCGGGTGACCGTCACTGCCCTGCCCCCGGCTTGAAACGCATCGGCCAGACGGCTGATGTGGGTTGATTTTCCCGCGCCGTCAATGCCCTCAAAGCTGATAAAAAGACCAGTGTTGTTCATGCAGCTCATCGGCCTCGAATGTATTTGTTGACCGCACGGTTGTGGCCCTCCAGGTTGTCGCTGAATTCGCTGGTGCCGTCACCGCGTGACACAAAGTAAAGCGCTTTTGTCGGGGCGGGGCGCACGGCCGCCAGCAAGGCGGCTTTTCCGGGCATGGCAATCGGCGTTGGCGGCAAGCCGGCGCGCAGGTAGGTGTTGTAGGGTGTGTCGAGCAGCAGGTCGCGTTTTCGCAAGTTGCCATCGAACCGGTCGCCAAGCCCATAGATCACGGTGGGATCGGTTTGCAGCAGCATGCCAAGGCGCAGCCGGTTGCTGAAAACCCCGCCAATCTGCCCGCGGTCAACGGGTTTGCCGGTTTCCTTTTCAACAATGCTGGCCAATATAAGCGCTTGGTCGGGCGATGTGAGGGGCGTGTCAAGGCTTCTGAGGCTCCAGGCAGCATCAAGCCGTTTGTCCATGGCACGCGCGGCACGCTTGAGGATGGCCAGATCGCTGGAGCCTTTGGCATAGGTGTAGGTGTCGGGAAAGAACCGGCCTTCCGGATGCACACCAGGTTTTCCGACCTTTTCCATGATGATTTCTGGTGTTTGTGCAAGCGTGTCATGTTCTAGCTGCTCTGCTTTTTGTAGCGCAATGCGAACCTGGGTGAAAGTCCAGCCCTCGACCAGGGTGACGTTTTTAAGCGTTTCTTCGCCGCGCACCAGCATGCTCAGCAGCGTGCGCGGCGAGGTACCCGGAACCAGTTCATAGCTGCCCGCCTTGATCAGCCGGGCTTGTCCCGAAAAACGAAACCAGGCTTGCAGCACAAGCACCGGCACATCGGCCCCACTGGCGACGATGGTTTGCGCCACGGCGTTGGCAGGTGAGCCCGGCTCGATCTCAAGGTCCACCACCGGGTTTCCGGGCTGCAAGCGCAGCGTGATGGGTTGTTGCAGCCACCACAAGGCACTGCCAAAAAGCAGCAATGCTGCTGTGAAAAGCAGGATCAACAGAGATATGAAAACTCGGCGCACAAGCCAGTCACTTTCGCAAAAACATTACCCGATCAGCAGCGCTTATGATAATCCAGGCCAGCTTCACCACACCGCGGATGATTTATGAACTTTTCCCTCCAAGCCGCCGAAATCTCAGGCACTGTCCAGCTAAAAAACCATGGAGTCATTCGCGCCACCGGCGCAGACGCAGACCAGTTTTTGCAGGGCCAACTGACCCAGGACGTGACAAGGCTGGATTCGGCCCAGGCGAGTCTGGCCGCCTTTTGCAATGCCAAGGGCCGGATGCAGGCCAGCTTTGTGGTGTTCAGGTCCAGCGCCGATGACCTCTTGCTTATTTGCAGCCGTGACCTGATTGCAGCAACTGTCAAGCGCCTGTCGATGTTTGTCATGCGCGCCAAGGTCACACTGCTGGACGCCTCTGATGAGTTTGTGCTCTACGGTGCGGCGGGCAGTGCGGTGCAATCCCTGGCGGGTTGTTCAGGCGCGCCATGGACGAAGGTGGATTTGACGGGTGCCGCGCTTGTTTTTCTTTACCCAGGCGCGGGTCGGCAGCGGGCCCTCTGGTGCGCACCGGCCGGGTCGGCAGCGCCCGGGGGCCCAGCGCTTGAACTGGAAACCTGGAACTGGCTCGAAGTGCAGTCGGGCGTGGCACTGGTCACCCAGCCAATCTTCGAGGCCTTTGTGCCGCAAATGCTCAACTATGAATCCGTCGATGGCGTGAACTTCAAGAAGGGCTGCTATCCCGGTCAGGAAATTGTGGCGCGCAGTCAGTTTCGCGGAACCCTCAAGCGGCGCGCCTACCTGGTGCACAGCGGTAGCAATGCGGGACTGGGCGTCGGCCAAGCGGTATTTCATGCTCAGGAAGCTGACCAGCCCTGCGGGATGGTTGCCGCGTCAGCAGCGAATCCGGCGGGCGGCTTTGACGCGATCGTTTCGCTTCAAACCGCAGCGGCGGCCGATGCGCTGGCGCACCCGGGCGCCGCCCGGCTGATGGCCGGCCATGTGCACGGTCCGACACTGGCGCTGCTACCGCTTCCCTACCTGCTTCGCGAAGACATCTAGGCTGGTCGTGTTCGCCGTTCCGTCATGTGCTTGATCGCGTTTGCCATCAATGCCTCGGCGCGCTGGCCACTGGTGGTTGCCTCCAATCGTGACGAATTTTATGACCGGCCCACACAGCCCCTTGCCCAATGGCAAACAACCTCAGGGCAGGAAATAATTTCCGGGCGCGATGCGCGCGCTGGAGGAACCTGGCTGGGCGCCTCGCCAGAAGGTCGCGTGGCTTTTTTAACGAATGTTCGCGAGCCCGGGCGCGCGCCCGGCTTGTCGTCCCGCGGGGAACTCATCACCCACTGGCTCGAAGGCCGCGGCCCGGCCGAGGAATTCACCGCGCGGCTGGTGAAAAGCGCGGCCGGCTACAGCGGCTTTAACCTGATTCTGGGCGACTTTCAGTGTAGCGCCTGGACATGGCTGACCAACCGGTCGACAGCGTCAGCCTCGGGCTGGCATGCGCAGCAGTTGCCAGCTGGTGTTTATGGACTGTCGAATGCCTCGCTCGACACGCCCTGGCCCAAAACTATCGAATTAAAGCGCGTCTTGTCTGCTGCGCTTTTGCAGGCAAAAACAAACGATGATCTGCAGGAGCTGCTTTGGCTGGCGCTAGCCCGTCGAGCGCCAGGGCCGCCAGCAAGTTTTTTGCAAAAAAATTTTCTTCAGGCTATGGAAGATGCCAAAGCGACTGCTTTTGTCGACTTTCCCGGTCATGCCTATGGAACGCGGAGCAGCACTGTTCTGCTTGTCAGTAGGCCGCCTGCGTCGCCCCGCATGGTCGGTCATCGGTTGGAAATCCACGAGCGGACCCATAGGTTCAGTAGCTGCGAAAAGACTTCATTAGCCTTTTCTTTTCGCGACGTAGTCAACTGACTGTATCTTTTCAATGCATGGCTTAAATTATTAACTTTTGTGTAGATTACATCTACACATTACTTGCCATACCCGGCCATGTTTTCTGTGTTTTAAAAAGTCTTGATGATGAACCGAATGCCTGCGACCATGAACGACTCACCACAGGCTGCAAAGCCCAGCCGCTGGTAAAAATCCACGGCGCTGCTCGGGGCATGCAGCACAACCTGGAAGCAGCCGCGCTCACGCGCTTCCTGGATCAGCCTTTCCAGCACGCCCTGCCCGATGCCGGCGCCGCGCACTGCGCGATGCACCCCCAGAAGGCTGATGTGTCCTGACCCGTTCCCAGTGATCAGCAGACGGCCTGTAGCAATGCCCTGCCCCAGGCCGTTGAAGACGACGACATGCAGCGCCAAGCGGTCAGTTTCATTATGCTCATCGTCCGGCAGAACGCCTGGCTCTTGAGCGAAAACAGCGGCTCGGATTTGCGTGACCGGCATGCCCAGAGCCGCCCAGTTGCCCGCCTGGGCATCGACGACGCACTGGGCGGCCTCGTATCGGTCCACCAGGCTGCGAAGGGCCAGCGGCACAGGGCGGGACGTCTGCGACACCGGGTCGGCGAACACATAGACCAGCTCGCAGGTGACCAGCACCGCGTCTGTCCGAAAAATTACGCCGGCAAACACCATGGATGAATTGCCGATGTGGATGCATTTGAGCGCGACCTCGAGCTGGTCGTCAAGGCGCGCCGAGCCGTGGTATTCCAGGGTGGCTTTTTTGACATACAACTCGCCGCCCAGCGCAAGCATGGCTTCTTCGTAGGGCAAAGCCAGCGTGCGCCAGTAGTCCGCCATGGCCGTGTCGAAGTACATCAGGTAGTGCGCGTTGAACACTATTTTTTGCATGTCAACCTCAGCCCAGCGAACGCGCAGCCGGTGAACCAGCCGGAAATCTGAGCGCTGCGTCAAGGCGGCTGCATATGAAAGGCCTGGTGCAGAGCATGCTCTGCACCGGCGTGCGCCAGTAACGCCTCGGAAATGAGGTGGATCATTTTGATGAACTCAAGCATTACGCTACGGTAAATCACCCGCTCAACCGGCACCTTGGAGGCCCGCAGCTTGTCGGCCTGCATCAGCCCCTCGTCCACCCGCGGGTCGCATTCGGACAGCTCGAGCCAGGCCGGCGCTTCGGGTGCAGCGCTCTGACAGCAAGGCGGCTGGCAT
The DNA here is from genome assembly GCA_014376885.1 of Polaromonas sp. Classification (GTDB taxonomy): domain Bacteria; phylum Pseudomonadota; class Gammaproteobacteria; order Burkholderiales; family Burkholderiaceae_C; genus Polaromonas. Next base: position 1,219 of record JACMQR010000276.1, on the reverse strand, counting down.
CAGGGTTTGCTGGTAATTCATTCACGTCTCCTGCCATTAAAGTAGGGCGTGCGCCCCGCATCCTGCATCGTACAACGCATCAACCGAGACATCCGCCATGGCTTTCATCTACTACATCACCCAGGTCCAGTTTGAATATGGCGCGATCCGCCTGCTCCGGCAGGAATGCGAGCGGACAGGCATCCGCCGGCCGATGATCGTCACCGACCCCGGCGTCAAGGCGGCAGGAATTTTGCAAAAGGCATTGGACGCTCTGCTGGGCCTGCCAGTTGCCGTGTTCGACCAGACGCCGTCCAACCCGACGGAAGCGGCGGTGCGCGCTGCCGCAGAACTCTACAAGGCCAGTGGCTGCGACGGCCTGGTTGCTGTGGGCGGCGGCTCGGCCATCGACTGCGCCAAGGGCGTGGCGATTGCCGCAACCCATGAAGGCCCCCTGACCACCTATGCCACCATCGAAGGCGGTTCGCTGAAGATCACCGACCGCGCCGCGCCGCTGATCGCCGTGCCGACCACGAGCGGCACCGGCAGCGAGGTGGCGCGCGGTGCCATCCTCATCGTCGACGACCATCGCAAGCTCGGCTTTCATTCCTGGCATCTGGTGCCGAAAACCGCGATCTGCGACCCTGAACTGACGCTGGGCCTGCCCGCCGGGCTGACCGCCGCGACCGGCATGGACGCGATTGCGCACTGCATGGAGACCTTCATGTCGGCTGCCTTCAATCCGCCAGCCGACGGCATTGCCCTGGATGGCCTGGAACGTGGCTGGGCGAACATCGAGCGCGCCACGCGCAATGGCACCGACCGGGACGCGCGGCGCAACATGATGAGCGCCTCGATGCAGGGCGCCATGGCGTTCCAGAAAGGCCTGGGCTGCGTGCATTCCCTGAGCCACAGCCTGGGCGGCGTCGATCCGCGTCTTCACCACGGCTCGCTCAATGCGGTGTTCCTGCCGGCGGTCGTGCGCTTCAATTCCGGCGCCGAGTCGATGCAAAAGGAGCATCGCCTGGCGCGCATGGCCCGGGCCATGGGCCTTTCGTCAGGAAGCGAGATCGCCGGCGCAATCAAGGAAATGAACGCCCGCCTTGGCCTGGCTTCAGGCTTGGCTGAGATGGGCGTCGGACGCGCGCAGTTCAGCGCCATCATCAAGGGCGCGATGGCCGATCATTGCCACACCACGAATCCGCGCCTGGCAAGCGCCGAGGACTACCAGGAAATGCTG
>JACMQR010000275.1 GCA_014376885.1 Polaromonas sp. | reverse complement strand
GGGGCTGAAACGCTTCAACGAGTCTGGATTCCCGCCTTCGGGGGAATGACGGCTTTTAATGAGAAGCTGGGCCAGTTGTTTCTTCGTTGCCTCAAAAATTTATAACGAAATAAGCCTATAGCGCTTTCCAGTATTGTGCTAGCAGCTATCAAAATAATAGTAACCAGATTCATGAATCCCATCGAACATTCCCCCGGCCTGGTCGTCAACATCGCCCTGCCCGACCTGAAACTCAGCGACTTCAAGCTGATCGCCTTCGACATGGACTCGACGCTGATCAACATCGAATGCATTGATGAAATTGCCGATGCGGTGGGCCGCAAGGCCGAAGTCGCGGCCATCACCGAAGCGGCGATGCGCGGCGAAATTACCGATTTCAAGGACAGCCTGCGCCGGCGCTTGGCGCTGCTCAAGGGCGTGAGCGTGGCCAGCATGGACGCGGTGTACCGCGAGCGCCTGCGGCTCAACCCGGGCGCGGCCGAACTGGTGCGCGCGTGCAAGGCGGCAGGCCTGAAGGTGCTGCTGGTCAGCGGCGGCTTCACCTTTTTCGCCGACCGGGTGCAAGAGTTGCTGGACATCGACTTCGTGCGCGCCAACGAGCTGGAAATTGAAAACGGCGTGCTGACCGGCCGGCTGATCAGCCAGCCCTGGGGCGACATCTGCGACGGCGAGGAAAAGCGCCGCACCCTGGTGCAAACCTGCGGCCAGCTGGGCATCAACCCGCTGCAGGCGATTGCCGTGGGCGACGGCGCCAACGACCTTTTGATGATGGGCGCGGCCGGCCTGTCGGTGGCCTACCATGCCAAGCCCAGGGTGCGCGCACAGGCGATGGTGGCGATCAATGCAGGCGGCCTGGACCGGCTGCTGGAGCTGCTGAAGTAGCCGCCCTGCTTGTCAGTCCCGGCCACGCAGCTTGGCATGGATGCGGCGGATGTTGCGCCACACCAGCCACAGCACCAGCGGAATCGCCGCGCCCACGACGATTTCGGGATTGACCGGCGCACCTGCCGCCTTGGCCGCCTTGCCGCCGTACAGCAGCAGGCTGATCACATAGTACGAGATGGCGGCAATCGACAGGCCTTCGACCGTCGACTGCAGGCGCAGCTGCAGCTCTTGCCCCCGGGTGAGCTTTTCCAGCAGCACCTGGTTCTGGGTTTCGGTGGCAATGTCCACCCGGGTGCGCAGCAGGGCGCTGGTTCGCGTCACCCGCTCGGACAGCGAGCCCAGGCGCTGCGCGGTGGCGGCCACCGTGGCCATGGCAGGCGACAGCCGGCGCTGCATGAATTCGCCCAGCGTCTGGGTGCCGGGAATCGGCTTTTCGCGCAGTTCGCTCAGGCGCTGGCCGACCAGGGTGTCGTAGGCCCGGGTGGCCGAAAACCGGTAGCTGTGCTCGGCGGTGGCCCGCTCCACCCGGGCGGCCAGGGACACCAGGGTGTCAAGCAGTTGCTGGTCTGAGGCCGACTTGTTTTCGAGCTGGGCCGTGATGTCGGCCAGCGCGCCTTCGGCGTCGGCCAGCATGGGCGCGAGCTGCTTGGCCACCGGCAGACCGCGCAGGGCCATCAGGCGGTAGATTTCCAGCTCCATCAGCCGCTGCGAAATGCGCCCGGCGCGGCTTTCGCTGGTGCCGGGCGCGGCAATCACCAGCATGCGCTCAAAGCCGTCGGCGTTGATCTGAAAGTCAGTGACCGCCCAGGAATGGCCGTTACCCAGCTGCGAGGCGATCACTGCCCGGTCGCCAAACCAGGCCTGCGCCTGGCGCATCAGGGCCGGCTCGTCGGCCAGGGGGCCTTCCAGCATCGCCAGCTGCACGGCGGCCACCGTGCGGCCCGGAATGCTGCGCAGCCAGTCGGGCATGACCGCCAGCAGCAGTTCAGGCTCCACCGCACCCAGCACCGCCCCACCAGGCAATGCCTGGACAATCGAGTAGCGGGTAAATTCGGTGTGCCGTTCCCAATTGACGGTGTGGTTGCCGCACGGCAGGCGCAAGAAATTGCCCTGCAGCCGCTCGACTGGCAGCTCGGCCTGGCCCGTCAGGCGGCGCAGATGGCCCCACTCCTGGTCGCGGCTGATGCCCGCATTGAGCACCGCCACCTGCACGATCAGCGCGGGCAGGCGCACCCGGGCGGGCGGACGGGCATGGACCTCGTTGTGCAGGGTCGTGCGAAGCAAGTCGTCGGGCGGCAGGCAGCCGGCGGATTCGGCAAGGGCGGGGGCAATTGGCAGGGGATGGGAGCTCATGCACGCATCCTACTTTTTTCGCCGCCGGTTTTTTGAGGTAGCGCAAAACAAAGGTTGGCTCAGGCGTCGCCCGGCAGCCCTGGTGCTGCCACCGCAGACCTGGCGCCTGCCAGGCGGCCCGGCTGTCGGCGCTGCACCTGCCCCGGCTGCAGGGCCGACACCGGGACCCGCCCGGCCGCATGGCGCTGGGCGTTGCACGCCTCGTGGCTGATGGCCAGGTTGTCGGCATGGCTGTTGCCGCCGTCGCACCGTGCCTGGATATGCTCCAGCGTGGCCGCCTCGGGCGTGACATGCCCGCCGCAAATCCAGCAGGGCACGACGCCATGCAGTTGCCGGGCAACGGTCTTGTACATCTTGAGGCGAAGGTGCTGCAAACTGCTCATTGGCGTATTTTCCTGTAAAAATGGCGGCTTTTCGGACAGCCGGTTTGGCGGGCGGCTGATAAACCGGTTGTTTATGCCCGGCACCCTGCCCTGCCTCACCCTGCGCCAACCCGGCGCGGGCAGCGGGTTTGCCACAGGGCGTGTCATGCGCTGGCGAGTCGCTTGATTGCCATTGTTGGCTCAAGCCAGGCTGTGGTCTGTCGCCTCGGCATGGTGGATTTTTCGGTGCTGGCGCGTTTTGCCGGCGCCTGGCAAGCACAGCGCGCTATGCTGCACCAGGCGACCAATATTTTTCACGCATGAACGCCTCTTTTATTTCCACGCCACCAGCTCAGCGCCCAAAGCTGCGCCAGCGCCTTGGCCGCAAGGCGGCCATTGGCCTGGCTGTGGTGGCGCTGCATGCCGGCCTGGTCTGGACGCTGCAGTCCGGCCTGGCCTGGCGGCCGGCCCAGCTGATCGTGCCGGTCGAGCTGCTGGCCCAGTTCATCGAGCCGCCCCAGCCCCAACCGGCGCTTGCTGCGCCGGCACCCACGCTACCCGCGCCACTGGTCAAACCAGTCGCTGCCGTGCAGAAAAAAGTCGCGCCCCGGCCCCTGCTTTCAGCGCCAGCATCGCCCCTGGCAACTGCCGATCCGGCTCCCCTGGCCCTCGCTCCGGCCGGCAGCCTGGCACCGGCGACACCCCCGCTGGCAGCCGCGGCGGCAGCGGCAGGGCCACCAGCAGCAGCGCCCGCACCGTCCGCCATGGTGCTGCCGTCGAGCAATGCCGACTACCTGCAAAATCCCAAGCCGGCCTACCCGCCGCTCAGCAAGCGGCTCGGCGAGCAGGGCAAGGTGGTGGTGCGGGTGCTGATCGGTGCCGACGGCCAGCCGCAAAAAGCCGAACTCCGACAGTCCAGCGGCTTCGAGCGCCTGGACCAGGCGGCGCTGGCCACGGTCCTCAAATGGCGCTACCTGCCGGGCAAGCGCGGCGGCGTGACCGAGGACATGTGGTTCAACGTCCCCATCAATTTTGTTCTTGAATAGTTCTGTGGAGTCCGCAATGCAAACCCAATTCGGCCTGGCCAATGTCTGGTTCCAGGGGGACATCGTCACCAAAAGCGTCGCCGTGCTGCTGCTGCTCATGTCGCTGGCGTCGTGGATCGTCATCCTCACCAAGGCGCTGGACCTGCGCCGGCTGTCCAGCCAGGCCCGGGCCACCGAAAGCTTCTGGCACAGCGCCGACTTTGCCGACGGGCTGGCCAGGTTCGGCAGCGACCCGGCCAACCCCTTTCGCCTGCTGGCGCAAGAAGGCCGGGAAGCCACCGCCCATCTTTTGCACCAGAACGGCAATGCCAGGCCGCAGCTGCATGACGCGCTGAACCTGAGCGACTGGGTTACCCGCAGCCTGCGCAACTCGATCGACGTCACGCTGGCCAGCATGCAGTCGGGCCTGGCCGTGCTGGCCTCGGTCGGCTCGACCGCGCCATTCGTCGGCCTGTTCGGCACCGTCTGGGGCATCTACCACGCGCTGCTGGCCATCGGCCTGAACGGCCAGGCGAGCATTGACAAGGTGGCCGGCCCGGTCGGCGAATCCCTGATCATGACCGCGCTGGGCCTGGCGGTGGCCATTCCGGCGGTGCTGGGCTACAACGCCCTGGTGCGCGGCAACAAGTCGGTGGGCGGCAAGCTGGGCCGCTTCGCGCATGACCTGCATGCCTATTTCGTGACCGGCGCCCGCATCAGCGGCGCGGCGTCGCCCAATGTCGTGTCCCTGAAAAAAGGCGGCTGAGCATGGCTTTCGGAACCCAGGACGACACCGACGAGGTGATGAACGAGATCAACATGACGCCGCTGGTCGATGTCATGCTGGTGCTGCTCATCATCTTCATCATCACCGTGCCGGTGATGCAGCATTCGGTGAACATCGACCTGCCACGCGCCAGCAGTGCGCAGCAGGTGGCCAAGCCCGAAACGGTGCGGCTGGGCGTGGACGCCGAGGGCCGCTACTACCTGAACGACAGCCCGGTCAGCGACGCCGAGCTGGCGCCGCGGCTGCAGGCCGAAGCTGCGCGCAGCCCGCAGCCCGACCTGCACATTCGGGGCGACAAGGCGGTGCGCTACGAGCGGGTGGCGCAGGCCATGGCGGCGGCCCAGCAGGCCGGCCTGCGCAAGATCGGCTTCATCACCGAACCGAAGAACTGAGGCAGGCGCGATGGCCCATCCCCTGTCGCCCGTCCGGCCCCGGCCGGTGCGGGACACCGCGCCGGCGCCGAGCCGCCGGCTTGCAGCCGGTCTGCATGGACAGCGCCGAGCTGTTGCGCGGGCGCAAAGCCGTCGAGATCAGCCACAACGGCGCTGCGTACCGGCTGCAGGCCACCCGCCTGGGCAAGCTGATCCTGACCAAGTAACCACAGCGCCGGCAAATCCGGCTGCCCGCTTTTCCTGGGCTACAGGCCGATGGCGGCGATGCCGGCCCGGGCGATTTGCGCATCCTCGGACGACTTCACGCCGCTGACGCCGACCGCGCCGATGCACTGGCCGTCCTTGACGATGGGCAATCCGCCTTCGAGCATGCCCTGAACAAAAGGCGCCGACAAAAACGAGGTGCGGCCGCCGTTGATGACATCTTCGTAGGTCTTGCTGTCGCGCCGGCCCATGGCGGCGGTGTTCGCCTTGGCCGGTGCGATATGGGACGACAGGGGGGCGGCGCCGTCCAGGCGGTTAAGGTGCAGCAAATGGCCGCCGTCGTCAACGATGGCAATCGTCACCGCCCAGTTGTTTTTCAAGGCTTCGGCTTGGGCAGCGGCGGCAATGGCTTGGATGTCGGCCTGTTCCAGCACGGCTTTTGTTTTCATGGGACGGGTTCTTTCTAGATTTTTTGGAGGACAGGTGGAGCATACGCAGTTTGCCGGGCAACAGCCCTGCCGATTGACGCCACCAAAGGCAAAAGAGCCCTTACAAATAGTAGGAGCTCGCCCAGCCCGATGCCTTGTCAAAGCAGGCTTGGCATTTAAAATACATCTACCGCCCGCGCTATTGCGGGCTCAAGGAGTTCATCTTATGACTGACAACGTTCGGACTTTTGGTTACGACGGCCTGGCCCCTTCGGCCGAGCAGCGCAACAAAGTCATGCGCAACACCTACTGGCTGCTGGCCCTGAGTATGCTGCCCACGATCGCCGGCGCCTGGCTGGGCGTGGCCACCGGCATTACCCAGGCGCTCAGCGGCGGGCTGGGCCTGGTCGTGTTCCTTGGCGGCGCGTTCGGCTTCATGTACGCCATTGAAAAGACCAAGGACTCGGCCGCCGGCGTGCCGGTGCTGCTGGGCTTTACCTTCTTCATGGGCCTGATGCTGTCGCGCATGATCGGCATGATCCTGGGATTCAGCAACGGCTCCCAGCTGATCATCACCGCCATGGGCGGCACCGCCGGCGTGTTCCTGGTCATGGCGACGCTGGCCAGCGTGATCAAGCGCGACATCTCCGGCATGGGCAAGTGGCTGTTCGTCGGCGCCCTGGTGGTCATGGTGGGCGGCATCGTCAACGTGTTCGTCGGCTCGACCGCTGGCATGATGGCGCTGTCGGTGGCGGTGATCGGCATCTTCAGCGCCTACATGCTGTATGACCTCAAGCAGATCCTGGACGGCGGCGAGACCAACTACATCCGCGCCACCCTGGCGCTTTACCTGGACTTGTTCAACGTGTTCCAGGCTTTGTTGGCATTGCTTGGCATCATGGGCGGCGAGCGCGACTGACCGTTGATCGGTGCTCAAAAAAAGGACCTTCGGGTCCTTTTTTCATGGCGCGCCGCCAATGCGCCGGTCGGCGCGTCAGGCCACCCGCTCAAACACCGCCATCGACTCGACATGCGCGGTGTGCGGAAACATGTTGATCACGCCGGCGGCCGTGCAGCGGTAGCCGCCGCTGTCGACCAGCACGCCCGCATCGCGCGCCAGCGTGGCCGGATTGCAGCTCACATACACAATCCGGCGGGGCGGCGTCCACCCGTTTAGCGCCAGGCTTTGCTGGTGGATGCCGTCGTCGCAGGGCACGCCGGTGACCATTTGCCGGTGCAGCGCGGCCAGCGACTTGAACAACTCAAAAGCGCCTTCGCGCGGCGGATCTACCAGCCACTTGTCTGCCGCGCCATCGGCCACCAGCATGGCCGGCGTCATCTCGAAAAGGTTTCGTGCTACAAACTTTGTAGCTGATAATTCAGGCCTGACAAGCACACCCGGCCTATTTCGTTCATAATTTTCGCGAGCCCGGGCCACCAGTGCCTCGCTGCCTTCGATGCCCAGCACCGCACCCGCCCGGGTGGCCAGCGGCAGCGTGAAATTGCCCAGGCCGCAAAACCAGTCGATCACCCGCTCGTGCGGCTGCACACCCAGCAGGCGCAGAGCGCGCGACACCAGCACCTGGTTGATGTGCGGATTGACCTGGGTGAAATCGGTTGGCTTGAAGGGCATGTTGATGCCGAATTCGGGCAGGCCGTAGCTCAGTTCCTGAATCGGGTCGTCCAGCAGCCTGACGGTTTCCAGGCCGCCGGACTGCACCCACCACTGCACGCCCGCATGCGCGCCCGCAAAGGCGCGCAGCCGAGCCAGGTCAGCCTCGCTCAGCGGCGCCATGTGGCGCAGCACCAGCGCCGTGACCGCGTCGCCGCAGGCCAGTTCGATCTGCGGGATGGCTTCGCGCGCCTCCATGCTGCTGATCAGCCCGCGCAGCGGCACCAGCAGGTCGCTGACATGCAACGGCAGCACGGGGCATTCGGTCATGTCGGTGACGTAAGCGCTCTTGCGTTCATGAAAACCGACCAGCGCAGTGCCTTTTTTACGCACAAACCGCACCGACAGCCGGGCGCGGTAGCGGTAATGCCAGGCTGGCCCCTCAATCGGCCTGAGCATGGTGTCCGCCACGACCTTGCCGATGAAGCGCAGGTTGTCCTCCAGCACCCGCTGCTTGACGGCGACCTGCGCGCCGATGTGCAGGTGCTGCATCTTGCAGCCGCCGCAGGCGCCGGTGTGCATGCCGAAATGCGGACACGCCGGCTGCACGCGCTGCGACGACTCGCGGTGGACCGCCAGCAGGGTGGCTTTTTCAAAGCTGCTTTTCTTGCGGTACACATTGGCCGTGACCTGCTCGAACGGCAAGGCGCCGTCAATGAAAACCACCTTGCCATCGGCGCGGTGGGCAATGCCCTGGGCCTCGATGTCAAGCGACTCGACGCTCAGCAGGTCGATCGGGTAGGCGGCAGCCGCGCCAGTCGTTGGCGGTGGCGGTGTGGGGGTGTCATCAAGCATGCCTGATTGTCTCAGGCCCGGGCAAGCGGGCCGGCACGGCGACGGTGCAGCGCCCCGGCAGCCCCGTAAAAAAACCTGCCGTAGCAGGAATTTCTGAAGAGCCAGCCGCGCCGCCTACCTGGCCGGCAGGTATTTGGCCGGGTCCACTGGTTTGCCCTGGCGGCGGATTTCAAAATGCAGCTTGACCTTGTCGGCATCGCTGTTGCCCATTTCGGCGATCTTCTGGCCCTTTTTCACGGTCTGGTCTTCCTTGACCAGCAGCACCTTGTTGTGCGCATAGGCTGTCAGGAAGGTGTTGTTGTGCTTGAGGATGATCAGGTTGCCATAGCCGCGCAGGCCGGCGCCGGAATAGACCACCCGGCCATCGGCGGACGCGACCACCGGATCGCCTGAGTTGCCGGAAATGTCCAGGCCCTTGTTTTTCGCTTCGTCAAAGCCGGCCACCAAGGCTCCCTGCGCCGGCCAGATCCAGCCGACATCCTCGTCGCTGCCCAAAGGGCCGGCAGACGGGGCCGGCGCTGGCGCCGCCGGGGCAGCCGGCGCCGATGCGGCCGGCCGGGCCACGCCGCCCGCAATGACCGAGCCGGGCGTGACCGGCCGGGTGACTGCCTGGGCGCTGTCGCTGACCGGCGCAATCACGCGCAGCACCTGGCCGACTTCGATCAGGTTGGGGTTCTCAAGCCCGTTCCAGCGGGCGATGTCGCGCCAGTTCTGGCCGTTTTCCAGACCGATGCGGATCATCGTGTCACCCGGCTTGACCGTGTAGTAGCCAGGTTTTCCGGCATTTTCAGCGCCTGGCAGCGCCGGCTTGGCCAGCTCGATGGGCGCCGGGCGCGACAAGGCAGTGCCCCGGTCCTCGACCGGCGCGCTGCTCAGGCTGCGCGAGCTGCAGCCGGCAGCCAGCACCATAGCGGCTGCCAATGCGCCGGGCAGCGCCAGGCGCAGTGTCCGGCGGGCTTCGTGAAGGGGTCCGGACGCCCAAAGCGGCTCCATGCGGTGTGACCAGATACGTTTACTCATTGATTCCTTCATCATTGACCATGGCCGGATGCCGGGCTGAAAGTAGCAAGACCCGGCTCAGCCAACGCCTGATTTTAAAGGGACAAAATGAACGGCCTCGAGTAAAGTCTGGCGAAGTCCCCGCGCCGTGCGGTCCACCACCACCAGCGCCTGGGCGCCGCTGGCGTCCTGCAGCGGCGCCACCAGGCGCCCGCCGACGGCCAGCTGGTCGGTCCAGGCGGGCGGAATCGCCGCACCGCCAGCCGCGGCAATGATGCCGGCATACGGCGCGCCCTTGGCAAAGCCGTGGATGCCGTCGCCGAACAGCAAATGCACATTGGCCAGGCGCAGGGAACGCAGGTTTTCCCGGGCCTTGTCATGCAGGCCGCGCAGCCGCTCCATGCTGTAAACCTCGGTGGCAAGGTGGCTCAGGACAGCGGCCTGGTAGCCGCAACCGGTGCCGATTTCCAGCACCCGGCCAAGCCTGCCGCTGGCGTCATGCAGGCCCTCCTGCAGCAGCTCGAGCATGCGGGCCACCACATTGGGCTTGGAGATGGTCTGGCCGAAACCGATGGGCAGGCTGGTGTCTTCATAGGCCAGGTTGGCCAGCGCGGTGTCGACAAAATGGTGGCGCTGCACCGCGCCCAGGGCCGCCAGCACCTGCACGTCGACCACCCCCTGCTCTGCCAGGCGGCGCACCATGCGCGCGCGCACCGCGGAGTCCAGACCGAAACCACTGGACGCGCCGGGCTGAAATGCTCTTTTCAAGCTGATTTGGCTGCCTGCGCTTGTGGCGCGGGCAGCCACAGCTATTTTTTTAGGAGCAAAGGGGTTGCCCTTGTCAGGGTCAAGCAACACCGGGAAAGCAGGCCGGACGTTGCCTTGGCCCAGCTTGCCGGAAGCCTCAAAGGGCGGCTTGGGCGGTGACGTCATGGCGGGCCGTCTTTTTTCAATGCCGGTGGTTCAGCTTGGCCGCCGTCTGCGCCCAGTAGGCCAGCCGCTCATGCTCGGTCAGGTCGACATGCAGCGGCGTGATCGACACATAGCCCTTTGAAGTGGCATGAAAGTCGGTGCCATCGCCGGCTTCCTTGGCAGAGCCGGCGCTGCCAATCCAGTACATGGTCTCGCCGCGCGGGCTGGTTTGAGTGATGACCCGCTCGGCGGCATGACGGCGCCCCAGGCGGACCACCTTGAAGCCCTCGACCATGCCGGCAGGCAGGTTGGGAATGTTCACATTGAGCAGCCACGGCGGCACCGTCGGCGGGGCGCCGTCGGCAAGCGCTTCGAGCGACGGCATCAGCTGGCGCACCAGGTTGCGCGCCTGCTGCGCTGCCACGTCGATGTGCGACCAGCCTTTTTCGGTTTGCGAAAAGGCGATGGCCGGAATGCCGAACAGGTAGCCTTCCATGGCCGCGCCTACGGTGCCGGAGTAAATCGTGTCGTCGCCCATGTTGGCGCCGTTGTTGATGCCAGACACCACCAGGTCGGGCCGGTAGCCAAGCAGCCCGGTCAGCGCAATGTGCACGCAGTCGGCAGGCGTTCCGTCAACATAGCGAAAGCCGTTGGCAGCCGTCCGCACATACAGCGGCGTATGCAGGCTAAGGGCGTTTGACTTGGCGCTGTTGTTCTGCTCGGGCGCCACCACCTCGACATCGGCAATTGTTTTAAGGGCTTCGTACAGGGCGACGATGCCTGGCGCCTGGTAACCGTCATCGTTGCAGATCAGGATTTTCATGGCCTGATTCTACGGTCCCGGTCGGGACAGGCCGCATGGGATTTCAGCTAGGCCTCAAAGGCCGGCTTGCCTATGATGAATGCCCCGACGCGCCCGCAGCCGGCACCCCGCCGTCTGGCAACCCGGGCTGTTGCTTATTTTTGGAGACCTGTCCATGCATGCCTGGCTTTGTGAAAACCCCACCGGCGTCGACGCGCTGACCTGGAAAGAACTGCCCACCCCGGTTCCTGGCGCCGGCGAGGTGCTGATCGAGATCAAGGCGGCCAGCCTGAACTTTCCGGACCTGCTGATCGTGCAGAACAAGTACCAGATGAAGCCGCCCCTGCCGTTTGTCCCGGGTTCGGAATATGCCGGCGTGGTGCAGGCCGTGGGCAGTGGCGTGAGCCATCTGCAGGTCGGCCAGCCGGTGGCCTGCCTGTCGGGCACCGGCGGCTTTGCCAGCCATGTAATAGCCCCGGCGGCGCTGTGCATGCCGCTGCCCGAAGGCTTTGGGTTTGTCGATGCGGCAGCGTTCATCATGATTTACGCCACCTCGCACCATGCGCTGGCAGACCGGGCGCAGCTCAAGGCCGGCGAAACCGTCCTGGTGCTGGGCGCGGCCGGCGGCGTCGGCACCTCGGCCATCCAGATCGCCAAAGCGCTCGGCGCGCGCGTCATTGCAGCGGCATCGACCGACGAGAAATGCGCGCTGTGCACCTCGATCGGCGCCGATGCCACCATCAACTACGCCAGGCAGGACCTGCGCGAAGCCATCAAGCTGCTGACCGGCGGCAAGGGCCCGGATGTGATCTACGACCCGGTGGGCGGCGCCATGGCCGAGCCGGCGTTTCGCTCGATCGCCTGGCGCGGCCGCTACCTGGTGGTGGGTTTTGCGGACGGCGCGATTCCGTCGCTGCCGCTCAACCTGACGCTGCTCAAGGGCGCGTCCATCGTCGGCGTGTTCTGGGGCGGCTTTGCCAAGAACGAGCCGGCAGCCAATGCGCGCGCCATGGCCGAGCTGGCACAGTGGTACGCCCGAGGCAAGATCAAGCCGGTGATCGACTGCACCATGCCGATGGCCGAACTCAAGGCGGCCTATGCGCGCATGGGCTCGCGCAGCGTCATGGGCAAGCTGGTGATGGTGAACTGACGGGGCGCGGATGTCAGGCCGCGGTTTCAGGCCTCAGGCATTGGCGGAGAAATGCTTCAGGTAGCGCGCCGGCAGGTCGGCGACCCGCATCATCATCGGCAGGTCGGCCGAGTTGAAGTCCGGATCCCAGGCCGGCGCGCCCAGCACCTTGGCGCCCAGGCGCAGGTAGCCCTTGATGAGCGCCGGCGGCTCGACCACCAGCGAATCGTCGAGCTGCCCGACCGGCAGGGCCAGGCGCGGCGTGACCCAGTAGTCGATGTCTGCCAGGTGCGTCTGGCGCACCTGGCGCCAGATGCTGGCGGCGGCATGGCCGCCGGGCACGCCCTGATGGTGCATCGGAATGCTGGCGCAGCCGATCATGGTGTCGAGCCGGTTTCTCGCCATGAATTCGGCCAGCGCACCCCACAGCGCCAGGATGACGCCGCCATGGCGGTGGTCGGCATGCACGCAGCTGCGGCCCAGCTCGACCATCCGCTCCCGCAGGCCACGCAGCCTGACCAGGTCGAACTCGATGTCGCTGTAGGTGCCGCCGGCGCGCCTGGCCTGGGCCGGCGTCAGCACCCGGTAGGTGCCGACGACCTGTCGGCTGGCCGCGTCGCGCACCAGCAGGTGCTCGCAGTAGTCGTCGAACAGGTCGATGTCATGGCCGGCAACCACGGTGGGCAGCGTGGCACCCATTTCCAGCGCAAACACCTGGTGGCGCAGGCGCTGCGCTTCCCGCACCTCGTCCTGGTGCCGCGCCCAGCCGACCAGGATTTTTCCGGTCGGCGGGGCCGCCATTCCGACCATGGCAGGCGCAACCGGCGCATGAACGCGCTGAAAAACTGATCTCCGGGGCAAGGTGACTGGCGAGAAGGCGAAGGTCGGCGTAGGCAGCTCTTTCATGGCGGAATCCTTGGTGACTGGTTCGTTCACATGGCGCCCGGCCTGCAAATTCGGTTCGGGTCGGCAGGCCGGATGGAAAAAAGCCCCTTGAAAGGGGCTGGAGGCAATCGGGCAAATCAGCTGGCAGCAGGCCAGGTTGCGGCATCCGGACTCGGGGATTCGCGGTGGCCAAAGACCGGCTGGCCAGCCGGCAGTCCGTCAAGCCACGGCCGAGTGCCAGCCCGAAAGCGCAGCCCGCCAGGGCTGCTGGCCATGGCGTGAGCGGTGCAGCGCAGAATGCGCAGCCGCTGCCGGTCCAACTCGTGAATTGCCGAACTGGCGGCCTGGCCCGGGTTTTGGGGCTGCTCAGCCACAGGGATCGTGTTCATTGCCATTGCGTTCTCCAACAAGCGCTAATCAGGCAAGTTTGAAGGCAGCCGGTGACGCCGCCGTGTCAGCCGCATGGCAGTTGCGTGACAGGCCCTGGCCGACCGGGTTTTGGCCCGGCGGGCAAGAAAGCCCCTGGCCGCAAGGCACGGCCAAGCTACAAGCTGCGCTGATTTACCCGCTGCGACAGCGCCTCGGCGCTTTCCCGGCGTTCGCTGTAGCGGTCCACCAGCCAGGGCGACAGGTCCCGCGTCAGCAGCGTGAACTTGACAAGCTCTTCCATCACATCGACCAGCCGGTCGTAGTAGCTCGATGGCCGCATCCGGCCCGCGTCGTCAAACTCCAGGAACGCCTTGGCCACCGACGACTGGTTGGGAATGGTCAGCATGCGCATCCAGCGG
>JACMQR010000274.1 GCA_014376885.1 Polaromonas sp. | reverse complement strand
TCCGGCGCTGCTGGCCAGCTTGCTCGATGAGCCCTACTTTTCATTGCCCCTGCCGAAAAGCACCGGGCGCGATCTGTTCAGCCTGGCGTGGCTGGCTGAAAAGCTCCGCCCGTTTGCCAGCGAGCGCGCCGAGGACATTCAAAATACATTGACCGAATTGACGGTTCGCGCTTGTGCGGCTGGCCTTGACAGCCATGGCAAGGAAAGCACAGAACTGATTGTCTGCGGGGGAGGCGCTTTGAATATTTACCTTCTCCAGCGCCTGCAAGCGGCACTGCCCGGCCTGCGCGTCAGCACTTCCGAGGCGCATGGCATGGCGCCGCTGCAGGTCGAGGCTGCTGCGTTTGCCTGGCTGGCGCGTCAGATGCTCAGGCGGCTGCCGGGCAACCTTCCCGGCGTGACCGGCGCTGCCGGACCGCGGGTGCTGGGTGCGCTTTACCCGGCCTGAAGCACATGGACCAGCCACGAAAAAGCCGCCCTGAGGCGGCTTGAACAAGGTAGCAAGGCGGCAGGAAGGCCTGCCAGTCGCGCTACACCGAAAAGCTTGAGCCGCAGCCGCACGAGCTGCTGGCATTCGGGTTCTTGATCACGAACTGCGCGCCTTCCAGGTCGTCCTTGTAGTCGATCTCGGCACCCACCAGATACTGGTAGCTCATCGCGTCGATCAGCAGGGACACGCCATTTTTCGTCATGGTGGTGTCGTCTTCGTTGGTGATTTCATCAAAGGTAAAGCCATACTGGAAACCCGAGCAGCCACCGCCCTGCACGAACACCCGCAGCTTGAGGTCCGGGTTGCCTTCCTCGGCAATCAGCTCGGCCACCTTGGAGGCCGCGCTGTCGGTGAACACAAAGGGGGAAGGCATTTCAGTCTGGATGTTTTCAGCAACTGCACTCATGGGGAACTCCGTTAGTCAAAGACAATTCGTAAATACTACAGTAAATCAATCAACCATATGGCCTGCACGTCTTCGTGCAGCCGGGGCCTTCATGAAAAAAGCCGCCAGGCGGGCCGGGCGGCTTTTTGCGGTACAGGAAAAGCGAAAATTAACGCTTGCTGAACTGCTTGCGACGGCGCGCCGAGCGGAAACCGACCTTTTTACGCTCGACTTCGCGGGCGTCGCGGGTCACGAAACCGGCCTGGCTGAGCGCTGGCTTGAGCGTGGCGTCATAGTCGATCAGGGCACGGGTGATGCCGTGGCGCACAGCGCCGGCCTGGCCGGACTCGCCGCCGCCGTGGACGTTGATCATGATGTCAAACGTTTCGACGTGGTTCGTCAGAAACAGGGGCTGGCGGCAGATCATGATCGAGGTCTGGCGACCGAAGAACGCCTGGATGTCCTTGTCGTTGACCGTGATCTTGCCAGTGCCTTTTTTCAGAAACACGCGGGCGACGCTTGACTTGCGGCGGCCGGTGCCATTGTTCCATTCACCGATCATTTGGCGGACTCCCGTTGTGCATTGGCGGACATGCCAGCAATTTCCAGCACTTTAGGCTGCTGGGCAGTGTGCGGATGCTCGGCGCCGCCGTACACCTTGAGCTTTTTGATCATGGCGTAGCCAAGCGGGCCCTTGGGCAGCATGCCCTTGACGGCTTTTTCCAGGGCGCGGCCCGGGAACTTGGTTTGCATGTCGCGGAAATTGGTGGCACTGATGCCGCCCGGGTAGCCGGAGTGGCGATAGTAGATCTTGTCGGTCGACTTGGCACCGGTCACGCGCAGCTGGGCTGCGTTGATGATGACGATGAAGTCGCCGGTGTCGATGTGAGGCGTGTAAATGGCCTTGTGTTTGCCGCGTAAACGGAGAGCAACTTCGCTGGCTACTCGTCCGAGGACCATGTCGGTCGCGTCAATCACAAACCACTCGTGCGTCACATCAGCGGGTTTGGCGCTGAAGGTTTTCATGAGTTTCTTTTTTCAAAAAGGGGTTTGTCGGGTTCTTTTCCACGGTCGGCGTTCTTCTGGTGAGAACCTCTTAGGTGGTCATTTGCTTTTCAAAGCAACCCTGCCGCGGAACCGCTGTGTGCGCTGCAGAGCCTGTGATTATATGAAGAATCAAGCACTTGCGTCAATTTTTTAGCGGCCTTTGGTGCCAAGAAGGTACGATAGCGCCATGTTTTCCTACCGCCACGCCTTCCATGCAGGCAACCATGCCGACGTTCTCAAGCACACCTGCCTGATTGCGCTGATGAAGTACCTGACCCAAAAAGACACGGCGCTGACCGTGATCGACACCCACGCCGGCGCCGGCCTGTACCGCCTGGACGGCGACTACACCGAAACCAGCGGCGAAGCCAGCGCCGGCATCTTCAAGCTGATTTCAGCATCAAAAGCCGCGCCTGTGCAGGTCACGCCGCAGGGAGCAGCTACTAAAAAAGTAGCGTCCAGCGCCAAGCCGCCAGCCGCGGCAGACGCTGCCGCCGGCTATCCCTGGGCGCCCGTCCTGCTGGACTACCTGGAGCTGCTGCGCGGGCTGAACCCGCATTTTGCCCAGACCGACGATCCGGCGCACCTGAAGATCTATCCGGGCTCGCCGTTCATCGCGCAGAAATTCCTGAGCGGGCGCGACAAGCTCAAGCTCTTCGAGTTGCACCCGACCGACTTCAAGTCGCTCACCGGCAATATCGAGCAACTCGGCGTCGGCCGCCAGGTGACGGTGGCGCGCGAGGACGGTTTCGAGGCCTTGAAGACCTTCTTGCCGCCACCGGCGCGCCGCGCCATGGTGCTGTGCGACCCGAGCTATGAAATCAAGAGCGACTATGCCCGCGTGACCGCCTGCATGCAGGACGCCGTCAAGCGCTTTGCCACCGGCACCTATGTCGTGTGGTACCCGATCATTCCCCGGCCCGAGGCGCATGACCTGCCGCGCAAGCTCAAGACCCTGGCGGTCAAGGCGCAGCGCCCCTGGCTGCATGCCACGCTGACGGTCAAGTCGAGCAAGCTGACGACCGACAGCGCCGGCGAGGTGGTCCGCCCCGGCCTGCCGGCCAGCGGCATGTTCATCATCAACCCGCCGCACACGCTGAAGGCCGAACTGAACGCCGCCCTGCCGCAAATGGTCGCCCTGCTCGGCCAGGACCGCAATGCCGGCTTTTCCCTGGAACACGGCGGCTGAAAGAAGCCTCAGCGCCCTCGGCAAAAAAGCGGATGCGGCCGCACGCTCAGCGGCGGCGCACCCCGGCTGGCGAGCGGGCCGGCCGGCGCGACACTTTCCTGGCCGACCGCTTCACCGGCGCCATCTTGGCCAGCGGGGCGGCCACCTTCAGCGACACCTCGGCCACGCCCAGACCGGTGAGCCCCAGCGCATGGGCAGCGGCCTGGCTCACGTCGATCACCCGGCCGGGCGAAAACGGCCCGCGGTCGTTGATCCGCACATCGACCTCGCGGCCCAGCGCCAGGCTGCGCACGCGCACGATGGTGCCAAAAGGCAGCGTCTTGTGGGCGGCGGTCAGGGCGTACTTGTCATAGGCTTCGCCGCTGGCCGTGCGCCGGCCATGGAACTGGCTGCCATACCAGGATGCATCACCGCGCTCCAACTCGCGGGCGTTGTCGGCGGTCAGACGGTACTTCTCATCGACGGGCGGCACTGCGGGCTCGGCGGCAGCGGGCGCTTCGGCGGCCGGCAGCGCGGGCGGAGCGTTGCTTGGGCGCTGCAGGCGGCGGGCGATGAAGTCGCTAAAGCGTGAGCTGAAGGGCTGCGTGGGCGCCACCGGGGCGGCTGCCGGCCCCTGCAGCGCGCCCACCGAGAACACCGCCACGGCCGGGGCGGCGGCGACTGGCTGGGTCTGCGAGCCGGGCATGGCCGAGCAGCCGGCCAGCAGCGCCACCAGACCGGTGGTCAGGGCGCGCCGTGAAGCGCTTCGGAGAGCAAAGAGCCCGCCGCCTGTCAAACCGGCATTAACCGGCGAATGATTTCAGACGTCGCTGCGGCCTGGTTCAGGGTGTAGAAATGGATGCCCGGCACGCCGGCCATGCGCAGCTGGTCGCACAGATCGGTGACCACATCCAGGCCAAAACTTTTGATCGACGCAGTGTCGTCGCCAAAGCCTTGCAGGCGCTGGCGAATCCAGCGCGGGATTTCGGCGCCGCAGGCATCGGAAAACCGGATCAGCTGGCTGGAGTTGGTGATCGGCATGATGCCCGGCACCACCGGCACGTCGGCGCCCAGGTGGTAGGCATCGTCGACAAACCGGAAGTAGGCGTCCGAATTGAAAAAATACTGGGTGATGGCCGAATCGGCTCCGGCCTTCACCTTGGCGGCAAAGGCCTGCAGGTCCGACTCGGCGGACTTGGCCTGTGGATGAATTTCGGGGTAGGCGCCCACTTCGATATGAAAAGCAGCGCCGGTTTCCTGCCGGATGAAGGCCACCAAATCGCTGGCGTAGTGAAATTCGCCGCCTGCGCCATAGCCGCTGGGCAGGTCGCCGCGCAGCGCCACCAGGCGCCTGACGCCCATGGCCTGCAGGCTGGCGAGTTGCTGGCGCACGGTGGCCTTGGTAGCGCCGACGCATGAAAAGTGGCAGGCCGCCGGCATGTCCTCGGCCAGAATCGCCTGGACGGTATTGAACGTGCCGTCCTGCGTCGAACCGCCAGCGCCAAAGGTGACCGAGCAAAATTCGGGGCGGTGGGCGTAGAGCAGCTGGCGCGTGGCACGCAGCTTGTCAGCGCCCTCGGGCGTCTTCGGCGGGAAAAATTCAAAACTGACCGGAGTGTTCATCGCAAACCCTTAATCGCTGGTGGAGTGGTCGCCCGGCTTTTTATCGCGCCGCTTGGCGCGCGCCGGGCCGGGCTGGCCGGCATGGGCCAGTTCGGAATCCTCGTGCGGCTCGCGGGAGGCACGCAGTTCGCTGCGCGGCAGCCGCTTGACGCCCTTGCGCTGCGGCGCCACGAGCAATGGCTGGTCTTCGCCCTGCACGGCAGCGCCTTTTTTGGCCTGGATGAAGAACTCGCGGTTGCCGTCGCCGCCGTCGATCGACGAAGCCAGCCAGGCCAGCACGTCGAGGCCGAGCGCGGCGCAGGCATCTTTCAGGCGCTTTTCAACAAATTCGAAATGCACCGCATCGCGCACGATGCCGCCCTTGCCGATCTGGCCGGGCTGCAGCTCGAACTGCGGCTTGACGAGCATCAGCAGCTGGCCGTCGGCCTTGAGAAGACGCACCACGGCGGGCAGCACCAGCGTCAGCGAGATGAACGACAGGTCGCCGGTCAGGAAGTCGAACACCGGATCGAAGCCGTCCATGTCCTGGTCGCTGTAGCCGTCCTCCTCGACATCGGCGAACGCATCGTCGTCGCCAAAGCTGCTGCCATGCAGGGCGCGGCGGAAATGCTCGGTCAGGTCGCCCGCTGTCAGCGAGCGCGCGTTCACGCCCTCGATGCAAACCACACGGTCGTCGGCGCGCAGGCTGTCGTGCAACTGGCCATGACCGACATCGACACCGACCACGTGCGCGGCGCCATGCTGCAGCAGGCAGTCGGTGAAGCCGCCGGTGGACTGGCCGATGTCCAGGCAGCGCAGGCCGGTCACATCCAGGCCGGTGGCCCGCAGCGCACCTTCGAGCTTGAGGCCGCCGCGGGAAATGTACTTGGCCTCGGTGGTGTCAAGCACCTGCAGCTCGGCGTTGCCGGGAATCTCATCGCCGTTTTTGGCCACCTTTTTCCAGGCCACGGCCTCGTCGACCCGCCACTGCACGCCCGAGGCGATCAGGCGCTGGGCCTGGGAGCGGGTGGTGGCATGGCCGTGTTCGACAAGAAAGAGGTCAGCGCGCATAGGCATGGGGGCAGCACCAAAGCTGCATTCGTTGCAAGAAAACTATCATTTCAGTAGCACGCGGCGCACCGCTTGAAAGCGCCCAAGGCTATTTGGGTCATAAAAAGAAAAGCCGCCCCGCGCGCCGCGCAAGCGGCCGGGCGGGGCGGCCTGACATTTTAGTAGCGGTAGGCGTCGGCTTTGTACGGACCGGCCTTGGACACGCCGATGTACGCTGCCTGCTCGTCGCTCAGCTCGGACAGCGTGGCGCCGACCTTTTTCAAATGCAGGCGGGCGACTTTTTCGTCGAGGTGCTTGGGCAGCACATAGACCTTGCCGGCCTGGTAGTCGGCCTGCTTGGTGAACAACTCGATCTGGGCAATCGTCTGGTTGGCAAAGCTTGACGACATCACAAAGCTCGGGTGGCCGGTGCCGCAACCCAGGTTCACCAGCCGGCCCTTGGCCAGCAGGATGATGCGTTTGCCGTCCGGAAAGATCACATGGTCGACCTGCGGCTTGATCTCTTCCCAGGTGCATTTTTCCAGCGACACCACATCAATTTCATTGTCGAAATGGCCGATGTTGCAAACGATGGCCTGGTCCTTCATGGCCGCCATGTGGGCATAGGTGATGACGTTTTTGTTGCCGGTGGCCGACACGAAGATGTCGCATTTGTCGGCGGCATATTCCATGGTCACGACCTTGTAGCCCTCCATCGCCGCCTGCAGGGCGTTGATCGGGTCGATCTCGGTCACCCAGACCTGGGCCGACAGGGCGCGCAGCGCCTGGGCCGAGCCCTTGCCGACGTCGCCATAGCCGGCGACCACGCAGACCTTGCCGGCAATCATCACATCGGTGGCGCGCTTGATGGCGTCGACCAGCGACTCGCGGCAGCCGTAGAGGTTGTCGAACTTGCTCTTGGTCACCGAGTCGTTGACATTGATGGCGCGAAACGCCAGCGTGCCCTTGACCGACATTTCGTTGAGGCGCAGCACACCGGTGGTGGTTTCCTCGGTCACGCCGATGATATTTTTCAGGCGGCGGCTGTACCAGGTCGGGTCTTTTGCCAGCTTGGCCTTGATGGCGGTGAACAGGCAGATTTCTTCCTCGCTGCCGGGATGGTCGAGCACGCTGGCATCGGTTTCGGCCTGGGTGCCCAGGTGCATCAGCAGTGTGGCGTCGCCGCCGTCGTCCAGGATCATGTTCGGGCCTTCTTCAGGCGTTCCCTTGTGGCCGGTGAACTCGAAAATGCGGTGCGTGTAGTCCCAGTAATCGGCCAGGGTTTCGCCCTTGATGGCGAACACCGGTGTGCCTTCGGCGGCAATCGCGGCGGCCGCGTGGTCCTGGGTCGAGTAAATGTTGCACGACGCCCAGCGCACCTCGGCACCCAGGGACTGCAGCGTCTCGATCAGCACGCCGGTCTGGATGGTCATGTGCAGCGAGCCGGTGATGCGCGCGCCCTTGAGCGGCTGGGCCTGGGCGAATTCCTCGCGGATCGCCATCAGACCGGGCATTTCGGTCTCGGCGATTTTCAGCTCCTTGCGGCCCCAGGCGGCCAGCGACAGGTCGGCGATGATGTGGTCGGTATTCAGGATGGTTTTTAGCATGGCGTTCATGGGAAGGGCTCCAAAATCGAGGGTTCAAGCTGGGCAAGATAGCCACGGCCGCAAGCGCCTGCCAGGAGAATTGGGAATTCACTCACCCGGCATTCAGGCACATGCAGGTGAGCGTAGTTGCAGGTTGACAATCCTGAGCCTAGACCACATGGTGTGGGTTGCAACGCTCCTCAGGAGAAAGGTGATTGTACAGAACGGGCCAGCGCCGGGCTTGGGCCGGGCCCCGATGACCCGCATGCGAGAATTTCCCGATGCTCGCTCTTACCCACTGGCCGCTGCAGGCGCGGCGCAAAATCACCGGCGTCCTGACCGACATCGACGACACCCTGACCACCCGGGGCGCGATCACGCCCGACGCCCTGGCGGCACTGCACAGGCTGAAGGCCGCCGGCCTGCCGGTGATTGCCGTCACCGGCCGGCCGGCCGGCTGGAGCGCGCCGTTCGCGCTGGCCTGGCCGGTCGACGCCATCGTGGCCGAAAACGGTGCGGTGGCGCTTTTTCTCGCCAAAAATTGCTACTTGCGCTTGTCGGACGGGCCTGAGCAGCTATCAAAAATATACCAGCAGCCAGAAGCGCTGCGCCTGGCCAACCAGGCCCGTATCGGGCGGGTGGCCCGGCGGGTGCTGCGGGAAGTTGCCGGCGCCGCGCTGGCCCGGGACAGCGCCGGGCGCGAAACCGACCTGGCGATCGACCACAGCGAATTCACCCGGCTGGGCGCCGCAGGAATTGCCCAGGCGCTGCAGATCATGCACAGCGAGGGCATGCAGGCCAGCGTCAGCTCGATCCACATCAACGGCTGGTTTGGCAGCCACAACAAGCTGGGCGGCGCGCGCTGGATCGTTCGCGAACTGCTGGGCCGCGACCTGGCGGCCGAGATGGACCAGTGGGTGTTTGTCGGCGACTCGACCAACGACCAGCTGATGTTCGAGGCCATCGGCAACAGCATCGGCGTGGCCAATGTGCGCGACTTCGAGGCGCAGCTGGACCACCGGCCGCGCTATGTCACCCAGGGCGCGCGCGGCGCCGGCTTTGCCGAAATGGCGGCGGCGCTGCTGGCCGCGCGCGCCGGGTGAGGGCCTGGCGGGGGGCCTGGCAGGCAGCCTGGTTCAGGACGGCCGGGCCAGCCCGAGCTTGTCGATCAGCGCCTTTTCCCGTACAAAGGTGTCCTGGGCGAACTTGCTGTAGCCGGCCGTGCCCATGTACATCGGCACCATGTCGTAGCGGCCGAGCGCGGTTTTGTAGCTGTCCTGCTCCATCGCGGCCTTGAAGGCATCGTGCAGCCGCTTGACCACGGCGGGCGGCGTGCCGCGCGGCGCGCCCAGGCCGAAGGGCGAGTTCTGCACCAGGTCCAGGCCCAGTTCCTTGAGCGTGGGCGCATCGGGAAACTTGGCCAGGCGCTGCTCGCCCCAGGTGTTGAGCACGCGCAGCTTGCCGGCCTCGACCTGCGGCGCAAAACCCGTGGAGTCGGCGGCGGCCATGATGTTGCCGCCCAGAATCGACTGCATCAGGTCGGCGCTTCCCTTGTAGGGCACATGCAGCAATTGCAGGTTGAGCTTTTGCGCGATCAGCTCCATCGTCAGGTGCGGGCTGGTCATGGTGCCGGTCGAGCCGTAGCTGAGCTGGCCGGGATTGGCCCGGGCCCAGCCGACAAAATGCGTCCAGCTCTTGAGCGGCGAATCGGTCGGCACCACCACGCCGAAGGCATAGCCGGTGAGGTTGAGCACATAGCTGATGTCCTTGACCGGGTCCCAGTTGATCTTGGTGGTGTAGGGCAGGCGAAAAACGCCCAGCGGAATCTGCGCGACCGTGTAGCCGTCGGGCGCAGAGCTTTGCAGCTGCTGGGCCGGCAGGGTGCCGCCGGCGCCGGGCTTGTTCTCGACAATCACCGGCTGGCCGAGAATTTTGGACGCGCCGTCGGCCAGCGCGCGCATGGTGATGTCGGTCGGCCCGCCCGCCGGAAAGGCGACCAGCAGCTTGAGCGGACGCACCGGAAAGGCCGGCGCTTGCGCGCGGGCCGTGCCCAGTGAACCCAGGGCAGGCGCAGCCAGGGCGGCGGCAGATTGCAGTAAATGGCGGCGTTGCATGAAAAATCCTCCTGAGGGTTGGCAACTGGCAAAACGCCATGATCCCCCAGCTTGGCCGTTCCTGCCATCAGGGCAACACCTGAAAGCCTGTCGCCATGGCGTCAGTGACTTTTTTACATCAAACCCCCGCCTTGTGCTTGTACAGCTTTTGTTTACTGCTATTTTTTGTATAGCGCTTTCAGACTCGGTTCTGGCGCGCCATCACCGCCGCCAGCGCCTCGCCGGTGGCGGTGCCCAGCGCCACCACCGCCTCGGGCGGCGCGCTGGCGACCACATGGCCGCCGGCATTGCCGCCGTCCGGCCCCAGGTCGATCACCCAGTCGGCCTCGGCAATCACATCCAGGTCGTGCTCGATGACGACCACGCTGTGCCCGCCGTTGACCAGCCGGTGCAGCACATGGATCAGCTTTTCGACATCGGCCATGTGCAGGCCGACGGTCGGCTCGTCAAGCACATACAGCGTGTGCGGCGCTTTTTGCCCGCGCCGGGTGATGTCGTCGCGCACCTTTGACAGTTCGGTGACCAGCTTGATGCGCTGCGCCTCGCCGCCGGACAGCGTGGGCGACGGCTGACCAAGCGTCAGGTAGCCCAGGCCGACGTCCTTGAGCAACTGCAGCGGGTGGCCGATGGCGGGCATGGCAGCGAAAAAATCGACCGCCTCGTCGACCTCCATCTTCAGCACGTCACCGATGCTTTTGCCCCGCCAGGTGACGGCCAGCGTTTCGGGATTGAAGCGCGCGCCGTGGCAGGTTTCGCACAGCACCTTCACATCAGGCAGAAAGCTCATGCCGATGGTGCGCACGCCCGCGCCTTCGCAGGTCGGGCAGCGGCCTTCGCCGGTGTTGAAGGAAAAGCGCCCGGCCGCATAGCCGCGCGCCCGGGCTTCCAGGGTGTCGGCGAACAGCTTGCGGATGGTGTCCCAGAAACCGATGTAGGTCGCCGGGCAGGAGCGCGGCGTCTTGCCGATCGGCGTCTGGTCCACTTCAAGGACGCGGTCAACGACGCGGTAGCCTTCCAGCGTCAGGCAGCCGGTCCAGGCCGCGTGCTGGCCGATGTCGTCGGCGTCGCGCCCGGCCCGGGTCGAACGCTGCGTGACGCTCGCCTGGACGCTGGCCAGCAGCACGTCGCGCGCCAGCGTGGACTTGCCCGAGCCCGAGACGCCGGTGACGGCGACCAGGCGGTAGAGCGGCACCTCGACCGAGACGTTTTTCAGGTTGTGCAGGCTGGCGTTGATGACCTTGAGCCAGGCGGTGTACGGCGTGGCGGCAGTGGGCGCGGCGTTGTGCAAGGCGCTGGCTTGGGCAGCGGCGGCTTTGAGGGCCTGGGCTTTCAGCGCCGCTTGCTTTGCCTTGCTGAGAGGTTTGGCGACGCTTGCGCCCGCTTGATCCGCTGAAACGGGGTCAGAGCCCAATTTCGATTGGGCCTGGAAACCTGGCTGGCCTGGGAGGGCGAAATTGGGATCCGACCCCGCTTCAGCTGCACTGGCCAATGCTGCTGTGCCTGGACGTGTTTCGCGGCGCGCATGCAAAGGATGGATCAGCGGATTCGCCAGGTAGCGGCCCGTCAGCGAATCGGGAACGGCTGAGATTTGCGCCGCCGTGCCCTGCGCGACCAGCGTGCCGCCGCGCTTGCCAGCGCCGGGGCCGATGTCGATGATGTTGTCGGCGCGGCGGATCGTGTCCTCGTCGTGCTCGACGACCACCAGCGTGTTGCCGCGTTCACTGAGCTTGCCCAAAGCGCCCAGCAAAATCTGGTTGTCGCGCGGATGCAGACCAATGGTGGGCTCGTCAAGCACGTAGCAAACGCCCTGCAAATTGGAGCCCAGTTGTGCCGCCAGGCGGATGCGCTGCGCCTCGCCGCCCGACAGCGTCGGCGCGCCCCGGTCGAGCGTGAGGTAGCCCAGGCCGACGTCTTCCAAAAATTCGAGCCGGCTTTTGATCTCGGGAATCAGGTCCCGGGCAATGCCGGCTGCGCGGCCGGTCAGCGCCAGCGTGTCCACCCAGGCGCGGATGGCGGTAACGCTCAGGCGGGCGATGGCGGTGATCGGCCAGCCCTGGCCTGCGCTGTCGTTAGAAATCTCAAGTTCATGATCAAAACCGGCTTTTGCGCTTGATGACCGGGCATCAGCAGCTATCAATTTTGAAAAATCGGCGCCAAACCGCACCGCCCGCGCCGTGGCATTGAGCCGCGTTCCCTGGCAGTTGGAACAAACGGTGTCCAGCACATCGTCGGTTTCGGGTTCGCCGAAGGTCTGTTCGCGGCCCTTGTTGTCGTCGGTGCCGAGCACCGAATCGTCGAAGGCCTGGCGCTGGTCTTTGGTCAGTTTGACGCCGGTGCCGACGCAGTCCGGGCACCAGCCGTGCTTGCTGTTGTAGCTGAACAGGCGCGGGTCGAGTTCGGGATACGAGGTGGCGCACACCGGGCAGGCGCGCTTGGTCGAGAAGGCTTCGAGCTTGCCAATCGCCTGGGTGCTGGTGCCAGCCACCATCGCCTCGTGCAGGCCGTCAAGCGTTGCCAGCACATGCACCACGCCCTTGCCGTGCTCCAGCGCCGTTGCCAGCGCGGCGCGCAAGGCGGCTTCGTTGTCAGGCGTGACGTGGATATCGGCAATCGGCAGCTCGACCGTGTGCTCCTTGA
>JACMQR010000273.1 GCA_014376885.1 Polaromonas sp. | reverse complement strand
GCGCCTGCAGGCGCGCGGATTCACGCCTGCCGAGCTGAGCCAGGTCACCTGCCCGATCGGCATTGCCGGCATCGCGGGCAAGCAGCCGGCGGTGATTGCTGCAGCAGTGGCCGCCCAGCTGCTGCAGACGCTTGAACGGCCATGAACCCTCGCAGGTTTTCAATGCTACTGAATATATAGCTGATTATTCAGGTGTGGAAACTGCATGAGCATGATTTGACTGAAATGCCTGGCGACCATGCGACCATGCGACCATGCGAGCGTCGGGTGGCTTGCCAAAGCGCATGCAGACGTCAAAGGCGTCATTGGTCAGCGGCGGCGGGTCGACCGACAGCTGCAACTGGACCGGCGTTGACTGTCGGCGCGAACGGCCGGTTTGACCAGCCAACGGCCATCGCAGCGCCAGGGCGCTGTCGCATCACGACCTGTTTTTGTGCGGGGAGCTTGGCGATCCGCTCGACGATGCGCTGCAAGCTGAGCGGGCAAACCGGTACACGAGGGCCATGGCGATGGGAGAAAGTCGGGCGTGCCGGGCGGACGAGCTTTGTTGAATTTTCCGGCACTGGGTGGGTTATCGTCAGCTTGCCCCATCACCCTGCACCCTGGAGAATTTTCCGATGCCCGCCCCCAACCCGGCCACCCAGCCCCGCCAGTTCCTGGAGTTTTTGTTCAACGCCGCTGTCAGCCGGGCCCTGCCGCTGCACAACACGGCCGCCTGCCTGCCCAGGCCGCCGCCGGGGCGAACCCTGGTGCTGGGCGCCGGCAAGGCTGGCGGCGCGATGGCCCAGGCGGTCGAAGCGCTCTGGCCGGCTGATGCACCGCTCAGCGGCCTGGTGGTGACGCGCTACCACCATGTGCCGCCGCGGCCGGATGGCCTGGCGCAGCGCATTGACATCGTTGAAGCCGCCCACCCCGTGCCGGATGCGGCCGGCCTGGCTGCCGCCCGGCGCATCCTGGCACTGGCGCAGGGCCTGACCAAAGACGATCTGGTGCTGTGCCTGATTTCGGGTGGCGGCCCCCCGCTGCGGCCCTTGCCGGCCGACGGCCTGAGCCTGCAGGAAAAGCAGGGCATCAACCAAGCCTTGCTGGGCAGCGGCGCCAACATCGCCGAGATGAACTGCGTGCGCAAGCACCTGTCGCGCATCAAGGGCGGGCGCCTGGCTGCGGCCTGCGCGCCGGCCCGGGTTGTCACCCTGGCCATCAGCGATGTGCCGGGCGACGACGCATCCATCATTGCCAGCGGCCCGACCGTGGCGGACGCTAGCAGCTGCGCCGACGCCCTGGCGATTTTGCAGCGCTATGGCATCGAGGTGCCGGGCGCCATCCGGGACGCGCTGGCGCAGGGCACGCTGGAAACGCCCAAGCCCGGCGACCCGCTGTTCGGCGGCCATGCGGTCCACTTGATCGCCACGCCCCGACAAAGCCTGCAGGCCGCCGCCGATGCAGCCCGCGCGGCGGGTCTGGCGGCCTATATCCTGAGCGACGAAATGGAGGGCGAGTCGCGCGAGGTGGGCAAGGTGCATGCCGCGCTGGCGCGCGCCGTGGCCCTGACCGGCGAGCCGTTTCAAAAACCCTGCGTCATCTTGAGCGGCGGCGAAACCACGGTCACCCTGCGCAAGCAGCCGCCCGGCATGCCCAAAGGGCGGGGCGGGCGCGCCGGCGAATTCTGCCTGGGGCTGGCGCTGGCGCTGCAGGGGCAGGCCGGCGTTTATGCGCTGGCGGCCGACACCGACGGCATTGACGGCGTCGAGGACAATGCTGGCGCCTTTGTGACGCCCGACACGCTTGAGCGGGCGCTGGCCGCCGGCATGAAGCTCGATGCCTACCTGGACCGCAACGACGCCTACAGCTACTTTGACCGGCTCGGCGATCTGCTGGTCAGCGGGCCGACCTACACCAATGTGAACGATTTCAGGGCAGTTCTGGTGCTCTAGCCGTGGCCGGGCGCCTGGCCTGTCGGCGGGCGCCCGGCCTGGCGCGACACGGCCGGTCAGGCCGTGAAATTTCGCAGGTTGCCGGTTGCCGGCCAAGGGGGCCGACGCCTGTCCAGACCCCGGGCTTCCTTCGACTAAGGCAGAGGGTCGTTGACCAAATTCGAATGGCGCGCTGCCAGCGCCCGATTTAGTATTCCTGCTCGGTCCGCCATCGGGTTTCGCCCGGTGGCTTTTGCAAACCAGAGGAAAAAATGCAAAAAACCTACACCAAACGCCTTGGCATACTGCGCAGAAAAGATGGCATCACCCACGAGCAATTCGTCGATCACTGGTTCAACCAGCATGCCCCGCTGTGCGTCAAGCTGCCCGGCCTGCGCCGCTATTCCATCAACCTGGTGGACCGCCAGCGCTTTCCCAATTTTGACTACGACGGCTTCTCCGAGCTGTGGTTTGACTCCGAAGAGGCACTCGTCGCGGCGCTGCAGGGCCCCGAGGGCAAAACACTGCTGGCCGACCTGCCCAACTTCGCCAAGGATGTCTCGCCCATCTTGTCGGTAGAAACACAAATCTTCTGGCCCTGAGACCGGACCATGACCCAGCCGCCAGAAAAAATTGCGGTGGC
>JACMQR010000272.1 GCA_014376885.1 Polaromonas sp. | reverse complement strand
GGCACCGACAACCACGTTGGTTTTCAGGCTGGTCAGGTTGGCGTCAACCAGGCCGTACAGGGTCACGGACGACTGGGCCTGGGCCATGCCGGCGATGGCGCTGAGGGCGGCGAAAGCAATGAGGGTTTTTTTCATGGGGTGTTTCTCCAAGGTTAAACATTGGGCTCCGGCCAGAGGGCTGTCAAACGCTTTCACATTTGCAGCATCCCCAGAGTCCCGGGCCAACCCCCTTTCGGGAAGTTGTTGCTATTGCACCAGAATGGACCTGGATTCGCAAAGAAATGCGCCACAAAAGCGACTGGGTGTTGCACCGAGGCTACAAAAAGCCAGGTTGGTGAAGTAAAAACAACGCAATCTCCTTGCTCGACCTTTCAAGCCAGGCCCAACGTGCCAGCCAGGCAGCCAAATAAAAAGCCGCCCCGGGTTTCCCCGAGGCGGCTTTTCAAGCATTCCAGCGTCTGGCATCAAGCCAGACTTGGCTTAGAACGTGTGGCGAACGCCCACTGCGTAAATGCTGATCTTGTTTTCTGCAGTGGCTGCAAATGCATTTTGCTTGGAGCTTTGCGCGCCGACATACAGGTTGGTACGCTTGGACAAGGCGTACAAAGCTGCAATACCGTAACCCTGGCGGGTGATGTCCGGGCCGCCAGCGAGCTGCGTGTCTTTCGAGCGTGCATAGCCGCCCGACAGCGTCACAGCCGTGCTGACCGGCACGTCGAGACCGATCTGGTACTCGGTCGACTTGGCAACAGCCAGGCCGTATGGGTTGGCGCCATCCTTGACCTGGCCCAACGCGCCCAGCAGCTTGACGACGCCGAGGTCGTACGAACCATTGATCTGGGTGTACTTGGTTGCCACGGTCGAGCCGTTGGCCTTTTCGGTCTGGTACGACACGGCTGCAGCCACCGGGCCGCCGGCGTAGGCCACGTTCACACCGGCAATCTTGCCGGCGGAGTTTGCCAGGGTCTTGTTTTCACCGAAGCTGTAAATGCCGGCAGCCGAAAAGCCGCTGAAGCCTGGGGTCGAGTAATAGATCGAATTGCCTGGACGGTCGTTGTAGTTGTTGCTGGCCCAGACATTGGCGGCCGGCGCAAAGATGTTGGCGTCGAACGCAGCCGCGCCGGAGCCCTTGACCATGTCAAACGGGGTCCACATTTTGCCCAGCTTGACTTCACCAAACGCGCCCGACACGCCGACCCATGACTGGCGGCCGAAAATGGCGGTTGAATTGGCTCCGGTGTACGGGTTGGTGTAGCTGTTGGCAACGCCCGTGCTGGGGTCAAAGCCGGCTTCCAGCAGGAAGTTGGCTTTCAGGCCGCCGCCGAGGTCTTCGGAGCCTTTCAGGCCGAAGCGGCTGGTGTTCAGCGCGCCGCCCGAGCCGCCCGCAGGGCTGGCCAGGTTGATGCCGGTCTGGCTCAGGCCATTGATTTTCTGGGTGCCGACATACGCGTCGATCAGGCCGTACAAGGTCACATTGGATTGCGCCGAGGCAACACCCGAAGCGGCAAGCACTGCCAAGGCGATTAAGTTCTTTTTCATCGAAAGCTCCAAAATTTAAAAACAAACAACCGACGCCAAAACATTGCTGAAGGGCCGTCTGGTTAACCCTAGGTGTATTTAACCAAACTGTCACATTCAAGGCAAAGTCTTTCCGACTGCGAGCAACTTTTATGCCTTATCTGTTGGCTGCGGGCAACGAAGCGATACATCCGGGTTTTTAGGCCGCAGCCGCAAGCGCCCGGCGATGTCGGCATGGCACGCTGATCGGGGCCCCGCCGCCCGATTGGCAAGTGGTTTGAAACGCAGGGTTTTCCCCTGTCCCAAATGTGATACGCCTGGGTAATAACGCTCTTTACGTGTCTTTACTTCGCCATTAATCTTGCGCCCAGCCTGCGTTCATGCACACGGGCAGCCTGTTTAAAATTTTTCTCGTCAATCAAAAAACCTGGAGATTCCATGAAAAAACTCACATTCGTTGCGACAGCGGTGATGGGGCTGTTGTCAGCCTCTGGCGCCATGGCCCAGAGCACCGTGACGCTGTACGGCCTGGTCGATGCCGGCTTTAACCATGTCAGCGGCCTGCGCAACGGCTCGTTCAATGGCATCGCCAGCGGCATCATGGAAGGCTCGCGCTTCGGCCTGCGCGGCACCGAGGACATCGGCGGCGGCTACAAAGCCATCTTCACCCTGGAAAACCGGCTTGAGCTGGACACCGGCTCGGTGACCAACCGGCCCAACTCGGGCAACCAGTTGCCGGACCGGGTGGGCACCACGGTCAATGCCAATTTGCCAGCCGGCCTTTCAGGAACGCCGGCTCCCCTCACCACCATCACAAACTTAAATAATGCCATCGGCACCAACGCGTTTGGCGTCAACCTGGCGGGCAACCTGTTTGACCGCCAGGCGTTTGCCGGGCTGGTCACGCCGTTCGGCGCGTTCACGCTGGGCCGCCAGTACACGCCGGGCTACCTGGTCAGCGCCACCTTTGACGCCTCGCAAACCCAGTCCAGCCTGGCTGCCGGCCAGGTGGCCAGCCTGCCGGCGGCGTTTGACATCCGCCTGAGCAACACGCTGCAGTACGGCATCCAGACCGGCGGCATCACCGCGGCCGTCATGTATGGCGCCGGCGAGGTCGCCGGCAACAATTCGGCCAGCCGATTCCTGGGCGCCATGGCCATCTACAAGGGCGACGGCTTTTCTGTCGGCTTTGGTCACAACGAGAAGAAAAACGAATTCGGCCAGAAATCCCTGACCAACAATGTGCTGGGCGCCACTTTAGCGGCCGGTCCGGGCACACTGTATGGCCTGTATGCCACGATCAAGGATGACAACCCTTCGGGCCTGTCGCCGTTTTTCGCAACGGCTGGCCCGGTGTTCCAGAATGCCTACAACATAGCCTTCAGGCAGGACGCCCGGCTGATGCACATCGGCTACCGCCTGACCAGCGGCGTGCATACCTTTGTGACCGCCTTCAACCGGCTTGACGACAAGCGCGCCGTCAATGCCGACACCGACTCCTACGGCGTCACCTACACCTATGCCCT
Organism: Polaromonas sp.; assembly: GCA_014376885.1. Lineage (GTDB taxonomy): Bacteria > Pseudomonadota > Gammaproteobacteria > Burkholderiales > Burkholderiaceae_C > Polaromonas. The sequence continues at coordinate 2,106 of JACMQR010000272.1, read as the reverse complement.
GTCCAAGCGCACCAACCTGAATGCGGTGCTGACGCGCTTCAACAACAAGGGCGCCGGTCAGATTGCGCCGGGCGGCAATGGTTTTCTGGGCGGCGTGACGGCATCTGCCGGTACGGGCTCCACCAACCTGGCCCTGGGCGTTCGCCACACGTTTTAAGCGCGGCGCGGACCGGGACACCAGGCCTGCTTGATTCAAAGCCTCCTAAAGCCTCCTTTTGGGGGCTTTTTCAATTTTCGGCAGCCTGCTTCAGCGGCGCTACCATGGCAGCCTGACCGTTTGGCCGGTCCCGCCGCGCGCTTGCAAAGGCGCGCCGGCCTTGCCGCCTGTTTGTGCAGGTGTTTTTTGCCCTGTCCCTGTTTATGAAAGCCGCCCATGTCCACAGCCCTCGACTCCGCCCTGAATGTCGCCGACGGCGCACTGCGCACGCTGTTTGCAAAGCCGCATGCCAGCCGCGCCTGCCCGACGGTGGCGGGCCAGTCCACCCACTTGAGCGCCGAAGACAAAGCCCTGTCGGGCGCGCTGATGCGGGTCAACCATGTGGGCGAGGTGTGCGCGCAGGCGCTGTATGCGGCGCAGGCACTGGGCACGCGCGATCCGGCGCTGCGCCAGCAGTTTGTCGATGCCAGCCGCGAGGAAGGCGACCACCTGGCCTGGACCAAGGCGCGGCTCGACGAGCTGGGCGCCCGCCCCTCCCTGCTCAACCCGCTGTGGTATGCCGGCGCATTTGGACTCGGCCTGATCGCCAGCCGGCTGGGCGACCGGATGAGCCTGGGCTTCGTGGTGGAAACCGAGCGCCAGGTAGAGTCGCACCTGGACAGCCACCTGGAGCGCCTGCCTTCGGGCGACCATGAATCGCGCGCCATCGTGGCGCACATGAAGCAAGACGAAGCGCACCATGCCAGTGCGGCAGAAAAAGCCGGTGCGGCCCCGCTGCCCCTGCCCGTCAAGCTGCTGATGCGTGCTGCCTCCAAGGTGATGACCACCGTGGCGCACCGGATCTGAGGGCGCCGCCGCTGCTCATCCTTCGAGCAGCTCGAAACTGGTGGTGATGTCCGCCGTCTTGCCGAGCATGATGGTGGCCGAGCAGTATTTGTCATGGCTCATGGCAATGGCCCGCTCGACCGCGCTGGCGGCAAGCTGGCGGCCCGTCACCGTGAAATGCATGTGGATTTTGGTAAATACCTTGGGGTCCGCTGGCGCGCGCTCCGAACTCAGCCGGACGCTGCAGCCGCGCACGTCGTGGCGGCCGCGTTTTAAAATCAGCACCACGTCATAGGCGGTGCAGCCGCCGGCGCCGGCCAGCACGGTTTCCAGGGGCCGGGGGGCCAGGTTGGCGCCGCCGTGGTCGGGCTTGGCGGCGTCCGGCGCGCCGTCCATCACCAGGGTGTGGCCGCTGCCGGTTTCGGCGACAAACGTCATGCCGGACTTTGATCCGCTGACGAGATTGCTGCCGGTCCAGCTCACTGTGCATTCCATGATGGCAATTCCTTTTCCAAGATAACGAGTCTGCCAAGCGTACCTGCATTCACTGCGCGCACTGCCAAAGGGCAGCCGTGTAGGTAAAAACCCCTAAACCACGTAATTGCCCGGGATTCGCCGGCTTCATTGTGCAGTGCAGCATTGACTCCGCTATACTTAATTTATGGCATCAGCGCCAGCAGCTTTCCAGACAGTTTGCTGCGTTGGTGCACCGGTTGTCTCCTCCACCTCCTCAAAGGGTGGATTTACAGGCCCGGACCCCAGGGTCCGGGCCTTTTTTTTCTTGCCCCTATGATCCTCAAGCTCAGCTGCAAGAAACAACCATGCCGTCCTCCAAATCCCCAGCGCCTGGCGCCCTGCCTGCCGGCATGGCACTCACACCGGCCGATTACCTGAAAAAAATTCTCACCGCCCGGGTTTACGACGTGGCGGTCGAGTCGGCGCTGGAGCCAGCGAAGAACCTGAGCCTGCGCCTGAACAACACGGTGCTGCTCAAGCGCGAGGACCAGCAGCCGGTGTTCAGCTTCAAGCTGCGCGGCGCCTACAACAAGATGGCCCACCTGAGCCCGGCGCAACTGGCCCAGGGCGTGATCTGCGCCTCGGCCGGCAACCATGCGCAAGGCGTG
>JACMQR010000271.1 GCA_014376885.1 Polaromonas sp. | reverse complement strand
TGTGACCGCCGGCCGGCTCAGCGCCGCACCGGCAGGGCATTGGGCGAAATGCGCAGGTAGGCAATGCCGTTGGCCTCTGGCGGCGGCATTTGCCCGGCGCGCACATTCACCTGGATCGCCGGCAGGATCAGCGTCGGCATCTCCAGCGTCGCATCGCGGGCACGGCGCAGGACGACGAATTCTTCTTCGCCAATGCCGTCTTTCACATGGAGATTGCTGGCGCGCGGCACGGGGCCACGAAGTTCTTTCAGTATGTTTACTAACATTATATTTATTGATAGACTAATGTCAATTTGAACGCTGATAGCCACTTGATGACCAGCCCCCACCCCGTGATCGACACCGAAGCTTTGCGCAGCGCCGCCGCCCAGGCGGTTGCCGCCCTGAAATTGCTGGCCAATGAAGACCGGCTGCTGCTGCTGTGCCAGCTCTCGCAAGGCGAAATGTGCGTCAGCGAGCTGGAGTCGCAACTGGGCATCCGCCAGCCGACGCTGTCGCAGCAGCTTGGCGTGCTGCGCGCCGAAGGCGTGGTCAGCACGCGGCGCCAGGGCAAGAACATCTATTACAGCGTGGCCGACCCGGCCATGCTGGACATCGTCGCGGTGCTCTACCGCCTTTACTGCCCGAAGGAGGCAGCGACATGATGATCGACTGGAGTCACTTCACGCCCTGGACGGCGCTGGCCGGCGGCGCCCTGATCGGGCTGGCAGCCGCTTTGTTCTGGCTGCCCAACGGCCGCATTGCCGGCATCAGCGGCGTGCTCGGCGGGCTGCTCAGGCCGGTCAGGGGCGACATCGCCTGGCGCGTGGCCTTCATCGCGGGCCTGGTTGGCGCGCCGCTGGCCTACCCGCTCTTTGCACGCCTGCCTGCGCCTCAAATCGACGCGGATTACGCCGCCCTCGGCGTTGCCGGTTTGCTGGTCGGCCTGGGAACGCGCTATGGCGCGGGCTGCACCAGCGGGCACGGCGTCTGCGGCCTGGCGCGCCTGTCGCCGCGCTCTGCGGTCGCCACGGCCTGCTTCATGGCGGCCGGCTTTGCCACCGTGTTCGTGCTGCGCCATCTTTTGCGCCTTTAAGGAGCCGCCATGCTTGCTTTGACTTCCCTGCTCGCCGGCCTTGTGTTTGGCCTCGGCCTGATTGTTTCGGGCATGGCCGACCCGGCCAAGGTGCGGGGATTTCTTGACCTGTTCGGGCCCTGGGATCCGTCCCTTGGCCTGGTCATGGCCGGGGCGGTCGCCGTGGCCAGCGTGGCATTTTTTCTCGCCCGCAAGCGCACGGTGTCTTTTTTGGGAGCCGCCATGGAACAGCCCCCTGCCCGCCCTGTTGACCGCCGGCTGATTGGCGGCAGCGCGCTGTTCGGGATGGGCTGGGGCATCGCCGGCTTCTGTCCGGGACCGGCCCTGGTCGCGCTCGGCATGGGGCAAGCCAAGGCGCTGGTGTTTGTGGTGGCCATGCTGGCCGGCATGGGCCTGTTCGAGCTGCTCGAAAGGCCAGAGCCGCCGGCAACCCCGGACAGCCCTTGATGCAGCCAGAAGTCAGCCCTTCAGCCCTTCAGCGCCAGCCGCATCGCATCCATCACCGCCTGGTAGTCCGGCTTGCCAAAAATCGCGCTGCCCGCCACGAAGGTGTCGGCGCCGGCATCGGCCACGCGGCGGATGTTGTCAATTTTGATGCCGCCATCGACTTCCAGGCGGATGTCCCGGCCCGAGGCGTCGATGCGGCGCCTGGCCTGCTCGATCTTGCGCAGCGCCGAGTCGATGAAGCTCTGGCCGCCAAAGCCGGGGTTGACGCTCATGATCAGGATCAGGTCGATGTCGTCGATCGTCCAGTCCAGCACATCGAGCGGCGTCGCCGGGTTGAACACCAGCCCGGCCTGGCAGCCCTTGGCCTTGATGGCCTGCACGCTGCGGTGCACATGGGCGCTGGCCTCGGGGTGAAAGCTGATCAGGTCGGCGCCGGCGTCGGCAAAGGCGGCGGCCAGGGCATCGACCGGCTGCACCATCAGGTGCACGTCGATCGGCACGGCCGAGCCGTCGGCGCGCCGGGCATGCGGCTTGAGTGCCTGGCAAACCATCGGCCCGAAGGTCAGGTTGGGCACGTAATGGTTGTCCATCACGTCGAAGTGGATCCAGTCGGCGCCGCCGGCGATGACGGCTTTGAGCTCGTCGCCCAGGCGGGCGAAATCGGCGGACAGCAAGGACGGGGCGATGCGGTAGGTGGGCGGGATGGTGGACATGCAGCCAATTGTCGCAGCAAGCCGGGCAGCCCCCGGGTCCGGGCGTGGCGGTTAACATGGCGGCCAACCGATTTTTAGACATGCCCAAATACCAATTTTCCTGCCAAGTGTCTCCCCAGTACCTGCCCGAGCAGTCGGCGCCGGACCAGGGGATCTACAGCTTTTCCTACACTGTCACCGTAACCAACACCGGCGATGTGGCCGCGCAGCTGATTGCGCGCCACTGGGTCATCAGTGACGCCAATGGCCACAACGAGGAGGTCAGGGGCCTGGGCGTGGTCGGCCAGCAGCCGCTGCTCCGGCCGGGCGAATCTTTCCAGTACAGCAGCGGCTCGCGCCTGCGCACTGCCAGCGGCACCATGCACGGCAGCTATTTTTGCGTGGCCGAGGACGGCGAGCGTTTTGAAGCGCCGATTTCGCTGTTCGTCCTTGAAGCGATGAACGGCAGCAACCCTGCCGGGCGCGTGCTGCATTGACCTGGCGGCCGCGCCGTCTGCCATGAAGGATCTGGCGCTGCTGCTCAGCTCGCTGGACCCGCAGGCCAGCCTGGCCGACCGGCATGTCTGGCTGGTCAAGCTGTTTGAATGGATTCGCGGCGACAAAACCTCGGTCCAGGCGGCCCTGGCGCGGCTGCAGGCCTTCATCGACGCGGTGCAAAAGCAGCCCGAGCTTCAGGCGCGCCTGCAGGCCTGGTGGAAAACGCTGCTGCAAACGGTGGACATCACCGCCCTGCTGGCCGATTTCGGTTTTGCGCCGCGCACCGCGTTTGTCAGCGAACTGGCCGAGCGACTGCGCCGCAAGCTGCTGCCCGGCACGCCGGAAACCCTGGACGCGGCCGAGCTGCTGCCGCTGGTGGCACCCACCCGCTTCGATGCCCAGTGGCTGGGCGCGCTCGAAGCCGCGCAGGTCGACCAGCTAAGCGCGCTGCTGTCGGCCGACCGGGCGCAGGGCACCGAGCACTGGCACCACAGCCTGATGGACGCGCTGACCTACTGCACGGCGCAAATCCGCGCCACCGGCTTTGCGCCGGAACTGCGCCTGCGCATGAGCCGGGACAGCCCGCATGCCCGGGCCTTTCATGCCCTGCCGGCCGATGTGCAGGCACTGCGCGCGGTTTTTTTCCAGCCGCAGCGCGACGACGCGGCGCTGCAGGCCGCCCTCAGGCAGTACCGCGAGCGCCTGGATGCCTGCCGGCAGGCAGTTGGCAGCATCTATGCCCATCTGGAAGAAAACGGCATTTCCATGGGCATGGTGTTTCGGCTGCGCCAGCTGCGCGCGCGCATGCTGCGCCAGCGCGAACTGTTAGACGCCCTGCTGTCGGCCAGGCCGGCCATGTCGGCTTTCAAGCTGCTGGCACGCCGCGTCACGATTGCGCAGGAAAGCAAAAGCATCGGCGCGCTGATCAGCGCCAATTCGACCCTGCTGTCGGCCAAGATGGCCGAGCGCAGCGCCGAGACCGGCGAACACTACATCACCCGCAACCGGGCCGACTACCGCGAGATGCTTGGCAAGGCGATGGGCGGCGGTGCCATCACCGGCCTGACGACCTGGCTCAAGTTCCTGGTGGTCGGCATCGGCCTGTCGGCCTTCTGGAGCGGCTTTTGGGCCAGCGTGGCCTATGCCGGCTCGTTCATCGTGATCCAGCTGCTGCATTTCACGCTGGCCACCAAGCAGCCCGCCATGACGGCGCCGGCCATGGCCGCCAAGCTGAAAAACATCGACGCGGACCAGACCACCACCACACTGGAGGATTTTGTCGACGAGGTGACGCACCTGGTGCGCTCCCAGGTGGCCGCGGTGCTGGGCAATGTGTTCATGGTGGTGCCAGCGGTGCTGCTGGTCAATGTGCTGATCGAGCTGACGCTGGGGCGCCCGATGGTCAGCCCGAATGAAGCCCGGCATGTGCTCGATTCGCTGTCGCTGCTTGGCCCGACGCTGCTGTGGGCGGCGCTGACCGGGGTGGTGCTGTTTGCGGCCAGCATGATTGCCGGCTGGGTCGAAAACGGCTTCGTGCTGCACCACCTCGATTCGGCCCTGCGGCACAACCCGCGCTTTACCGCCGCGCTGGGCAATGAACGCGCGGCCCGCTGGTCGGTGTTCATGCGCGAGCATATCTCCGGCTTTGCGTCCAATATCTCGCTGGGCTTCATGCTCGGGCTGATTCCGGCCTTTACCGGTTTTTTTGGCATCGAGCTCGAACTGCGCCATGTCACGCTGTCCACCGGCCAGCTGGCCGCTGCCGGCGCGGCGCTCGGCCTGGACGCATTCCAGCATGCCGCCGTTTGGTGGGCCCTGGCGTCGATTCCGCTGATCGGGGCGCTGAACCTGGGCGTGAGCTTTTACTTTGCGTTCCGGCTGGCGCTGCAGGCGCACAACGTCAGCCGGCTGGACCGCGCCCGCATACGGGCGGCCATCTGGGCGCGCTGGCGACGCCATCCGCTGCGCTTTTTCATTCCCGGCTAAGTCCGGCACTCGGCCTTGTCCTACACAAGAATTCGGCCAAGGACGGTAAATTTCAGCAAAGCTTTTGTTTTGCCGGCGACGGCCGGCACGCCGCCGCTGGCTGGCTGGCTGGCCAGGTGCCGGCGAGTTCCCCGGCCTTTCACAGGCACTGTCTTTTGCCATGCCGCACGGCCCTGGCCCTGCAGGCCCGGCCCGTCCGCCCCAACCCTCCTGGAGACACTACTGCATGAATGAACTCATGGCCATCTGGGCCGAATGGATCAAGCCGTCGGCCGGACTGCCGACGGTGCAATGGTCCATCTTGCTGGCCATCGCTGCCGCCGCCGGCCACCTGGTTCACCGCTACACCGGGCTGCCCAAGGTGACCGGCTACTCGGCGGTCGGCACCTTTGCCGGGCTGGCCGGTTTCAATGGCGCGGCCTGGCCACTACAAGGCACCGGCCTGTTTTTGCTGGAGCTCGGCGTGGCGGTGGTGCTGTTCGAGGCCGGCGGGCGCATTTCGCTGCGCTGGTTTCGCCACAACCCGATGGTGCTGGTGCAAAGCCTGGCCGAATCGACGCTGACCTTTGTGCTGAGCTACTGGCTGCTTGGCGTGCTCGGCATGCCCGAGGTGGTGGCCGAATCGCTGGCGCTGCTGGCCATGGCCGCATCGCCGGCGGTGCTGTCGCGGGTGGTGATCGACACCCGGGCCGCCGGCCCGGTCACCGAGCGGGCGCTGGTCTTGTCCACCCTGAGCACCCTGTATGCGCTGACGCTGTGCAGCGCCCGGGCCGGCATGCTGCCGCGCGGCGAAGCCGGGCTGTCGGACACGCTGCTGCCGGTGCTGGTGGTGCTGGGCCTGTCGGTGGTGGTGGGCGCGGTGCTGGCGGTGGTGCTGCGCGCGGCCCTGCGGGTGATGAGCCCGGCCAGCGAAAACACCGCCATCTTGCTGCTGTCCCTGATCGCTGCCGGTGCGGCGCTGGCGGCCAATTTTGGCGGCTCGGCGCCGCTGGCCGCGCTGCTCGGCGGCATGCTGCTCAAACAGCTCAACCCGCGCCCCTGGGCCTGGCCCCGGCAGATGGGCACCGCCTCGTCGATGCTCACGATGCTGATGTTCGTGCTGGTGTCGGTGGTTGCGGCCCAGGCCGACTGGAGCCGTCCGGTCGCCAGCCTGGTCATCGGCCTGGTGCTGGCCCGCATGGTGGCCAAGGTGGCCGGCGTCGCGCTGGGCAATGTCGGCAGCGGAACCAGCTGGAAGCAAGGCCTGTGGGTGGGCTGCGCGATGTCGCCGATGTCCTCGGTGGCGCTGCTGCTGGTGTCGCAGTATGTCGTCGCATCCGGGCCGATTGGCCGACAGGTGGCCATGGTGGCGCTGCCGGCCATTCTTTTGATGGAAATTCTTGGCGCGGTGCTGGCCACGCTGGCCCTGTACCGGGCCGGCGAATGCTCGCGGCCCTGGTCGCCCGCAGTGCGCAGCATCTCCAGCGGGCCGGTGCGTGAGTCTTGAACCGTTCGAGAAATCGGCCGCCCTGTCGCTCGGCGTCGAGCTGGAGATGCAGCTGGTCAACACCCACGACTACGACCTGGCGCCGTATGCCGAGGACATGCTGCGGCTGATGAGCAAGATCCCGCTGCCCGGCGCGGTGGTGCCCGAGATGACGTCGAGCATGATCGAGGTGTCCACCGGCGTGTGCCACACCGCGTCCGAGGTGCTCGGCCAGCTCAGCCAGCTGCGCGATGCGCTGGTGCGCAGCGCCGACAAGCTCAACATCGCCATCGTCGGCGGCGGCACCCATCCGTTTCAGCAGTGGCACGAGCGGCGCATCTACGACAAGCCGCGCTTTCGCGAGCTGTCCGAGCTCTACGGCTACCTGTCCAAGCAGTTCACGATTTTCGGCCAGCATGTGCACCTCGGCTGCCCGGACGCCGACAGCGCGCTGCTCACGCTGCACCGCATGTCGCGCTACATTCCGCATTTCATCGCCCTGTCGGCGTCCAGCCCGTATGTGCAGGGGCAGGACACGGCCTTCGATTCGGCGCGGCTCAATTCGGTGTTTGCCTTTCCGCTGTCGGGCCGCGCGCCGTTCGCCCTGAGCTGGGACGAATTCACGGTGTATTTTGACAAGATGGCGCGCACCGGGGTGGTGAAAAGCATGAAGGATTTTTACTGGGACATCCGGCCCAAGCCCGAGTTCGGCACCATCGAGATCCGGGTGTTCGACACCCCGCTGACGGTCGAGCGGGCCGCCGCGCTGGCCGCCTATGTGCAGTCGCTGGGTGCCTGGTTCATGGCCGACCAGCCGTTCATGCCGGCTGAGGACGACTACCTGGTCTACACCTACAACCGCTTTCAGGCCTGCCGCTTCGGGCTGGAGGCGGTGTATGTCGACCCGGCCACCGGCGGCCACATGCCGCTGCGCGAGCACATCTTGCTCACCATGGACCAGCTGGCGCGCCACACCGACACCTTAAGCGCCAGCGCGTCCATCGACCTGCTGCGCCGCAGCGTCGAGCGTGGCGAGAACGACGCGCGCTGGCTGCGCGAGCGCCAGGCCGAGGAGCGCCTGCTGGCCGAGGTCATCCGGCAGGCGGCTGGGCGATTTCGCGGCGGCAGCGGCAGCGCGCACCCCGCCTGAGCAGCGCCGGCCTAACGCCGTCGCAACGTCTAAGTCGCTATATTTAGCATAGCAATACAGAAAGGCACAACAAGCACATGAAGCCGATTTGATGCTTGAAATAAAAATCGTTGCCGCTCTGGGCTGAAAGCTCAGTAAGATGCAGCCAGGCCCCGCACCCGAGCTGCTTTCACCGGAGACCTTCATGCGCCGCAAGACCTTCCTGCATACCGTTTTTACCATCAGCTGGTTGTCGGCAGGAATGCTGGCACAGGCACAGGCGCAAGCCCAGACGCCGGCCGCCAGCGGCAACTGGCCGACCAAGCCGGTGCGCATCGTGGTGCCTTTTCCACCGGGCGGCGCGCCCGACACGCTGGCGCGCGTGCTGGCCGACAAGTGGGGCCAGCTGCTTGGCCAGACCTTCACGGTCGACAACAAGCCCGGCGCCGGCGGCAACATCGGCGCGGACTTTGTTGCCAAGAGCCCGGGCGACGGCAACACGCTGCTGATTGCCACGGTCGGCACCCATGCCATCAATCCGGCGCTCTACAGCGCCCTGCCCTACCACCACATCAAGGACTTCACACCGGTCAGTTTCCTGGCGTCCACACCCAATTTGCTGGTCGTGAACAACGCCGTGCCCGCCAAGAACGTCCAGGAACTGATTGCGCTGGCAAAAAAAACGCCGCTCAACTACGGCTCGTCGGGCAGCGGCACCTCGATTCACCTGTCCGGCGAGCTGTTCAACACCCTGGCCGGCGTGAAGATGCAGCACATTCCCTACCGCGGCCGCGCCCAGGCCGTGCCGGACCTGCTGGGCGGGCGCATCAGCCTTATTTTCGACAACATGCCGTCGGCCTTGCCGCTGGTCAGGTCGGGCGATGTGCGCGCCCTGGGCGTGACCAGCAGCACCCGCTCCAGCGCCGCACCCGACATTCCCACCCTGGCCGAATCGGGCCTGCCGGGTTTTGAAGCGACCTCGTGGTTTGCCTTGATGGCGCCGGCCGGCCTGCCCAGGGATGTGCAGGCGCGCATCAATGCCGAAACCGCGCGCGTCCTGGGCCTGCCAGACGTGCGGGAAAAAATGGCATTGCTTGGCCTGGACCTGGCACCGGCCAGCCCGCAAGCGCTCGCCAGCCTGATTCAAAGCGAAACCGTGAAATGGGCCAGTGTCGTGAAGGAGTCGGGCGCCAAGCTCGATTGAGCGCCGGCCAGCGGCTTAAAAAATCACCGAGCTGATCAGCCAGACATTGGCGCCGCTGATCACGCCGAACAAGCCCCAGGCGGCCAGCTTGAGCAGCGGGCCGTTGGCAAACGTGCCCATCAGCGCGCGGCTGCTGGTAAAGCGGAACAGCGGCCAGATGGCAAACGGCAGCT
>JACMQR010000036.1 GCA_014376885.1 Polaromonas sp. | reverse complement strand
GGGCGCAGCATTGACGAGGGCCAGGTCAGCGCCATCGTGCACCTGATCTCCAGCAGCGTGCCCGAGCTGTCGGACAAAAGCATCACGGTGGTGGACCAGGCCGGCAACCTGCTGTCGGCGGCCAATTCAGGCACGCGCGGCCTGGATGTGAGCCAGCTGAAATACGCGCAGGAAATCGAGCAGGGCTATATCCGGCGCATTGAGGCCATCTTGCAGCCATTGATGGGAACGGCCAATGTGCATGCGCAGGTGGCGGCAGAGATTGATTTTTCGGTGGTCGAGAACACCGATGAGAAATACCGGCCCAACCAGACGCCAGGCAGCGCAGCGATCCGCAGCCAGCAGTCGAGCGACTCCAGCCAGAGCGGCGCCAGCGCGGCCGGCGGTGTTCCGGGCGCGCTGAGCAACCAGCCGCCAGTCAATCCGGCCGCGCCCATCGCCGTGCCGGCGGCCAGCGCGGCCAGTGCGGCTGGCGTGGCACCGCCGGCAGCGACACCGCCCGGCAACACGCGCAAGGACGGCACCACCAACTACGAGCTGGACCGCACGATCCGCCATGTGCAGCAAGGTGCCGGCAGCATCAAGCGGCTGTCTGTGGCGGTAGTCGTCAATTACCGCGGCAGCGTCGATGCGCAAGGCAAGCGCGCGGCCCAGGCACTGACCGCCATCGAACTGGAGCAGGTCAACAACCTGGTCAAGGAAGCCATGGGTTTCAGCGCCGACCGGGGCGACTCGCTCAATGTGGTCAACAGCGCGTTTGTGTCGGACGTGTCCGAAACGGTGGTCCTGCCGCTGTGGAAGCAGCCCGAGAACATCGAGCTGGCGAAAACAGCGGGCCAGTACGCACTGGTTGGCATGCTGGCCCTGTTTGCCTGGTTTGCCTTGTTCCGTCCTTTGCTGCGCAAGCATCTGGCGCCGCCACAAGCCGCCCTGCCGGCCCCGGTCAGCCAGGACGCCCTGCTCCCGGGCGCAGGGCAGCCGGTCCCGGCCGAGCTTTTGGCACAAGCGCAAGAGCAACAGGGGCAACGGCATCTTGAGAACGTCAAGTACGCGCAAGACCTGTCGCTCAAAGACCCGCAGATGATCGCGATGCTCATGAAACACTGGATGGACACAAAAAATGAATGAAGGCATCAGGAAAAGCGCCATCATCTTGATGACACTGGGCGAAGAAGGCGCGGGCAATGTACTGAAGCTTTTGCCACAAAGCGTCATCCATTCACTGGGCGCGGCCATGACCAAGCTGGCGCAGGTCAAACGCGAAGAGGCCAACGGAGTGCTGGAGGATTTCCGTATGGAGACCGAGCAGTACTCGGCACTTCACCTGGACACCAGCGGCTATTTGCGCACAGTGCTGACCAAGGCACTGGGCACTGACCGGGCCGCTGTCATTTTGGAAAAGATTTTCGAGGCCACCGAATCGGCCGGCGGCATCGAAAAGCTGAACCAGCTCGAATCGGCCGAAGTGGTTGAGCTGATTCGTGACGAGCATCCCCAGATCATTGCCACCCTGCTGGTCCACATGGACCGCGCCAAGGCCGCCAGCGTGCTCGAAAAGCTTCCCGAGCGAGTGCGTCACGATGCCGTGCTGCGCGTGGCCACTTTCGGGGGTGTGCAACCGGCAGCGCTGCAGGAACTGACCGAGGTGCTGTCCAACCTT
>JACMQR010000270.1 GCA_014376885.1 Polaromonas sp. | reverse complement strand
GCGCATCTGCTGGAACTGGCCGATTGCGACGTTACTGCTCTGGACATCGATGCCAAGCGCTGCCAGCGCATCGCGCAAAACCTGGACCGCCTGGGCCTGCAGGCGCAAATTGTCGTGGGCGATGCCGGCCGGCCAAGCGACTGGTGGGACGGCCGGCTGTATGACGGCATCTTGCTCGACGCGCCCTGCACCGCCTCGGGCATCGTGCGCCGCCATCCTGATGTGCGCTGGCTGCGCCGACCGACCGACATTGCCCAGCTGGCCCAGGTCCAGGCGCGGCTGCTGGCCGCACTCTGGCCCCTGCTCAGGCCCGGCGGGCGCTTGGTGTACTGCACCTGCTCGGTGTTCAAGGCCGAGGGCGAGCAGCAGATGCAGGCATTCACGGCCCGCTACGACGACGCCCTGCAGCTGCCCGCCCCCGGCCACTTGCTGCCCCAGGGAGGCGACGCCGACGCGGTGTTTCCTGACAGTTTGATGCGTGAACACGATGGTTTTTATTACGCGCTCCTTGAAAAACGCCGCAGTTGAAGCGCTCATCCGCTGCCTGCTGACGCTTTGCATGGCTTGGCTGTGGGCGCCCGCCACCAGCTTGGCGGCGCCGACCGAAATCACCCAGCTGCGGGCCGAGCGCGCCGAGGACGGGGTGTACCTCTCGGCGGTCGTGCGGTTTGAGCTGGCACCCCTGGTGGAAGATGCGCTGCTCAAGGGCATCGCCGTGTTTTTCGTGGTCGAGGCCGATATCTACCGCGACCGCTGGTACTGGACCGACCCGCGCGTGGCCAGCGCCGTTCGCACCATGCGCCTGGCCTACCAGCCCCTGACCGGCCGCTGGCGCGTCAACATCGTCTCCGGCGTGATCGCCAGTTCGGCCGGCCTGCGGGCCACGCTTAACCAAAATTACGACACCCTGGCCGAAGCCCTGTCTGCCATTCAGCGCCTGAGCCGCTGGAAGATTGCCGAGGCCACCGAGTTGGAACTGGATACCAGCTACACGCTCGATTTGAATTTCCGGCTTGATTTGTCGCAGTTGCCGCGCCCTTTCCAGATCGGCGTGGCCGGGCAACGCGACTGGGCTGTTTTTGCCCAGGTCAAAGACCGGCTGCGGCTGGCGCCTTCATCGCCCGCTCCCGAGGAGGGGCCAAAATGAGCCGAACCGGCAAGCTGATGGCTCTTAAAAGCAGTCCGGCGTTTCGCTGGACTGTCGGCATAGGCGCCGGCGTCATTGTGGCGCTGGGCTTGGTCATGCTCTACCTGCTGACCCAGGCGACGGGCAACCGCGAGTTGTACGAGCGCAATTACGCGCTGCTTTTGGGCCTGAATATTTCAGTGGCTGTGCTGCTGGTGCTGGTGATCGGCTGGATCGCCTTTCGGCTGGTGTTGCGCGTGCGCCAGGGACGCTTTGGCAGCCGGCTGCTGGTCAAGCTGGCGGCCATTTTTGCACTGGTCGGCCTGATGCCCGGCTTGATGATCTATGTCGTTTCCTACCAGTTCGTTTCGCGCTCGATTGAAAGCTGGTTTGATGTCGAGGTCGAAGGCGCCCTGGCGGCCGGCTTGAATCTGGGCCGGGCCACGCTGGACACGCTGGCCGCTGACACCGGCAACAAGTCGCGCCTGGCCGCGACACAGCTGGCCGAAATGCCGGATGCGACGGTCGGCCTGGCGCTCGAGCGTCTGCGTGACCAGTTAGGCGCCAGCGACGTGGTGCTCTGGAGCGCTTCCGGCCAGCTGATTGCCAGTGCAGGCGAATCGCGGTTTTTAATCCAGCCGGAGCGGCCGTCGGTGCAGCAGCTGCGCAGCGCGCGAACCCGGCAGGTCACCACCCAGATCGAGGGGCTCGATGAAATCGTGCCCGCCGGCAACGGGGAACTGGGCAAAGACGCCAGCGTTGGCCCGCAGGCGCGCGGCGCCTCCAGCAGTGCCCGGGTCAAGGCGCTTGCCGTGGTCAACAACCCGAACCTCAACGAACTGGGACAGTCGCGTTTCCTGCAGGTCACGATGGTGCTGCCCGCCAGCCTGGTGGCCAACGCCCTGGCGGTTCAGGAAGCCAACCGCCAATACCAAGAGCGCGCCCTGGCCCGCAGCGGCCTGCAAAAAATGTACATCGGCACCCTGACATTGAGTCTTTTCCTGGCGGTTTTCAGCGCCGTGCTGCTGGCGGTAATCTTGGGCAACCAGCTGGCCAAACCGTTGTTGCTGCTGGCAGAAGGGGTCAGGCAGGTGGCTCTGGGCGACCTGACACCCAAGGCTGCGCTCAAGGGCAAGGACGAGCTGGGCGGGCTGACACGCTCGTTCGCCCAGATGACGCAGCAGCTGGCCGATGCCCGCTCGGCCGTGCAGGACAGCATGAGCCAGGTCACTGCGTCACGCGTCAACCTGCAGACCATCCTGGACAACCTGACGGCCGGCGTCATCGTGCTCGATGTGCACGGGCGAATCCAGTCCAGCAACCCGGGAGCCAGCCGCATCCTGCGCGCCGCGCTGCCGGACTACCATGGCCGGGCACTGGGCGAAGTTCCCGGACTGGAAGCCTTTGCCAAAGATGTGCTGGCCCAGTTTGCTGACTGTCTCAGCAATGCAGCCCAGACGCTGGCGCACTGGCAGCAGTCGTTCGAGCTGCATGGCGCCGGGCATGGTGCCAGCGACAACGCCATCACCTTGATTGCGCGCGGCGCCAAGATGCCCGGCACCGAGGAATACCTGCTGGTGTTTGACGATATTTCGGACATGGTGTCGGCTCAGCGCGCCCAGGCCTGGGGCGAGGTGGCCCGCCGGCTGGCCCATGAAATCAAAAATCCGCTGACGCCCATACAGCTGTCGGCCGAACGCCTGGAAATGAAGCTCAACGGAAAGCTTGGAGCCACCGAACAGGCGCTGCTCACCAAGTCGGTCAAAACCATCGTGGACCAGGTGGACGCGATGAAGCGGCTGGTCAATGAATTTCGCGACTATGCACGCCTGCCGGCAGCCGAACTGGTGGCCGTGGACCTCAACGGGTTGGTCAGCGACGTACTGCAGCTCTACCTTGGCGATTTTGCCGGTCCGGCGTCGCTGGTGGTCACCGAACTCGATCCGAACGCGCCACCCATTCGGGGCGACGCCCAGCTCCTGCGCCAGGTCATCCACAACCTTCTGCAAAACGCCCAAGATGCGCAGGAGGGCGTGGAAAATGCCTGCGTCACCCTGAAAACCGACTATTCCCCAAGCTCAAACCGGGTTCGCCTGACAGTGCGCGACAACGGCGCGGGCTTTCCTGAGCACATCCTCAAACGCGCCTTCGAGCCGTATGTCACCACCAAGGTCAAAGGCACCGGCTTGGGCCTGGCAGTGGTCAAAAAAATAGCCGACGAACATGGTGCGCGGATTGATATTTCCAACCGCCTTACCGACGGGATCGTGCGCGGCGCGCAAGTGTCGTTATCATTTGGCGTTGCGGCCTGACAAGGTGTGGAACAGGCCAGGCGCAAAATTCACCTCGACGAAAAAACGTTAGCAACCGGCAGGCAGCAATTCAATCATGGCAAATATTCTGGTGGTCGACGATGAGTTGGGCATACGCGACCTGCTCTCAGAAATTCTCAATGATGAGGGGCACCAGGTCGATCTGGCTGAGAATGCCGCGCAGGCCCGCGCTGCCCGAGCCCTGGCCCGACCCGACCTGGTGCTGCTCGACATCTGGATGCCCGATACTGACGGCGTAACATTGCTCAAGGAGTGGTCGACCAGCGGATTGCTGACCATGCCGGTCATCATGATGAGCGGACATGCCACGATCGACACGGCTGTGGAAGCCACAAAAATCGGCGCGATGGCGTTTCTGGAAAAGCCGATAACGCTGCAAAAGCTGCTCAAGGCCGTCGAGCAGGGACTTGCCCGGACCCTTGCCCGCCAGCCCGCCAACCCCGTGAAGGTCAATGCGCCAGTGATCGACTTTGTGCCCGAAGCACTGAAGGCGAACGGTGCTGCGGCAGTTTCTGCTGACAGAGGTCTTCAGGCAATTCAAAGTTTCATGCTCGAAAAGCCGCTGCGTGATGCACGTGACGAGTTTGAAAAAGCGTATTTCGAGTTTCACCTGGCCAAAGAGGGCGGCTCCATGACCCGCGTCGCTGAAAAAACGGGCTTGGAACGAACCCATCTGTATCGCAAATTAAAGCAACTGGGGGTTGACCTGACGCGCGGCAGACGCACTTCATGAATTCCAGCATCTGGCCGAGCCAAAACTGGTCGCCAGGTGATATATACTCATGGGCAGAGGCCCGGTAGCTCAGTCGGTAGAGCAGAGGATTGAAAATCCTTGTGTCGGTGGTTCGATTCCGCCCCAGGCCACCAGTTAAGCCTTTACAGGCAAAAGAAACCCCGCTATCAATTTTGTAGTGGGGTTTTTTCTTGTCTGAACGATGTAAGGGCGGATGTAAGACGATTTTCGGTAGCGCGGCTTTGTATTGATCAGCCCGGCAGCAGCGATAACCCACCTCCTGCCAAACAGGGAAAATCAATGAACTGCGGTTTTCCAGGGGATAAGTCCATTAAAACCCAACTGGCCCTCTATGGGTTAACCAACTTCTCCCGCAGTCCTAGAGGACTGCGTGAAAAAAACCGACCCGACCTTAATTGCCCCTCATTGGCCTGACTAGCAGCGTCAAGGTGTGGCAGGTCCATTGGCGCCAGATTGAAAAAGTTGCGTTTTCCTGGTAAGTACCTTTGGTAAGTTGCGTTTTGGTAAGTGCGTTTGGCTGGTAATGGCTTGGTAACCATCCCTCAGTGTTGTCCCGGGCTTCGTCGCAGGCAATGCTGGGGTTGGCTTGTTCTACGCGTCATGGGCTTGACTGTCGATGTCAAACGCCTGTGGGCCCGTTGGCGCTACATTGAAAAGTTGCGTTTTC
>JACMQR010000269.1 GCA_014376885.1 Polaromonas sp. | reverse complement strand
GCCGCCAGCACGGCCCAGCCCTGGCGCCGGTCGCCGACCTCACGGCCAAAGGCAAAGCACAGCGCTGCCGGAATCAAGAAGATCGCCAGCATCTGAAAGAAATTAGTGACCGCGTTCGGATTTTCGTAGGGATGCGCCGAATTGGCGTTGAAAAAACCGCCGCCGTTGGTGCCCAGCATCTTGATTGCTTCCTGCGAAGCCACCGGACCCATGGCCAGCGTTTGCGTGCCGGTCTTCGCGTCCTCCATGATCGGCGCGCCCTGCGCATCTTTCATCGGCTGGCCGTCGGAGCCGTTTTTCGGCTGCTGGTAGTTTGTGGTTTCCAGCGTGCCCACATCTTTGTAGGCGTCAAAATTCTGGATCACGCCGTTGCCCGCAAAAAGCACGGCAAGCGCCAGCGACAGCGGCACCAGGAGCCAGGCGGTGATGCGTGTCATGTCCACCCAGAAGTTGCCGATGGCGCCGGTGGCGCGCGCCGCAAAGCCGCGAAACAGCGCAAACACCACCGCGATGCCGGTGGCGGCGGACAGGAAGTTCTGCACCGCCAGCGCCAGCATTTGTGTCAGGTAGCTCATGGTGGACTCGCCCGAGTAGCCCTGCCAGTCGGTGTTCGAGACAAAGCTGATGGCGGTGTTGAAGGCCGAGTCCGGCGCGACCGCTGCCAGGCCGGCCGGATTGAGCGGCAGGATGCCCTGCAGGCGCTGCAGCGCATACACCGCCAGCAGGCCGACCGCGTTGAACGCCAGCAGGGCCAGGGCGTACTGCCACCAGTTCATCGGGCGGTCGGCAGAAGTGCCCGCCAAGCGATAAAGCGGCGCTTCGAGCCGCTGCATCCATGCCGGCAATGTGCCCGAACTGATGCGTGCCAGCCAGATGCCCAGCGGCCAGGCCGCCAGCAGCAACACGCCGAGGTAAACGGCCAGCAGGCCCCAGGAAGCGCTGCCCATCAAAACTCCTCGGCGCAGATCAGCGCATACACCAGGTAGGCGAGCAGCAAGGCGGCGCAGACGCCGCCCAGGCCGTACAGCACGTCCAGGCCGATCATTGGCGGCCTCTTTGCGTTCGATCGAGTTTTCTCAAGCCGCCGACCAGCAGCGCCATCACCGCCCACAGCAGGGCCAGCCCCGCGACATACACCAGATCCATGGACCTTCTCCCAGGTAAAACGATGGAGCAAGGTTAGCGGCGGGGGTATAAAAACGGGGTATCGGTTGGCGGGCGGCGTATAAAGAAAGCGTAAAAATTCGGCGGCGCCCCGGCGTCAAATCTTCTTTTGCTATTATTTAAATAGCTGAAGATACAGATGCGACAAGCACATCAGTCTGTTTTTCCTCAAGAATTGGTGCAGCGCAGGGCCGCCAGGTCAAGCACCCGCAGCCCGCCGTATTCCACGCGGATCGCCCCCTGCGCCTCCAGCGTTCGCAGCGACTCGTTGACCCGCTGGCGCGACAGGCCGACCAGGTAGGCCAGCTCCTGCTGGGTGATGCGCAGCACCTCGCCCACGCCCGGGTAGAGGACCGGGTTGAACAGCGCCGCCAGGCTGCGCGCCACCCGCTGGTCGGGGTTGTTCATGCGGTCGATCTCGCGCGCCGAGATGAACTGGCCCAGGCGCTCGTTGAGCTGGTTCATGACGAAGCGGTTAAAGCCGATCGACTGGCCGAGCAGCCAGTGAAAGCTCTCGACCGGCAAGCCGGCCACCACGCTTTTGCGCAGCGCCTGGATGTTGTAGCGGTACGGTTCGCGCTTAAGGGCCGTGCCTTCGCCGAACCAGCCGCCGGGCGGCATGCCGGCAAAGGTCATGGTCAGGCCCTGGGCGTTGTCGGCGCTCATCTTGAGCAGCCCTTCGATCACCCCGAACCAGTAGGTCACCGGCTTGCCCACGCGGCACACAAAGTCGCCCGCCTGGGCATCGCTGACCTGCAAGCTGTCCACGGCGCGCGCCCGCTCATCGGGCCCCAGCAGGGCCAGCCACGGAATGCCCTGCAGATCGACAAAGGTCGGTGGCCTGCGGCGCTGGTGCAGGGTCAGGTCGGCAAATTGGGTCATGCAACAGGCTTTCATACGGCCCGCGGTTTGTCACCCCGGGCACATCCCACTGGGACTTTCCCCTAAATTGTCGTCGCAACGACATCGTGGCGTCAAACGCCGTCCTAGTATTCGGCACCCACCCGCAGCTTTCCCTCAAAAAGCTGGTTCAACCTGGAAACAAGGACCGGATGCAGACCACCTTTCCCCAACTGCTGCTCAGGCATGCTGCCGAGCGCCCCGCAGCGCCCGCCATGCGCGAGAAGGAATACGGCATCTGGCAGGCCCACAGCTGGTCGGCGCTGGCCGGCCTGGTGGCAGAACTCGCTGCCGGCCTGCACCAGGCCGGGCTGCGCCGCG
>JACMQR010000268.1 GCA_014376885.1 Polaromonas sp. | reverse complement strand
GCAAAGCAAACAAAAGCCAAAGCCACCCAAAAGGCCAGGAACACCAAGGCGAAAGCCAAGGCAAAAATGGCACCCAAAGCGGCTTGACCCTGGGCTCTGGGGCCTTAACCAGCCTGCGCCGGCACGCGCCAGGCAGCCGGCCCGTTTCAAAGACCCGCAGCAGCGGGTTTTTTTTCGATCGCGCTCGGGTGTCCAGCCTGGGCGCCCCCCCCCCGGTTCAGCGGCTCCAGCAGGCCAGCGCAATGCCGGAAAACACCGTGAGGCCAAGCCAGTGGTTCAGGCGAAACGCCTTGAAGCAGCCCTCCCTCTCGCGCTTGCGAACCAGCCAGACATGCCACACAGCCTGCGCCAGCGCGAGCACCAGTGCTATTGAAAAAATAGCTGACTGGACCCGTCCGGCAAGCGCAGCAGCCCAGATTGACATAAAAACCAGGTAACTGAGCAGAACGCCGGCCACGTCAAAGCGGCCCAGCGTGATGGCCGAGGTTTTCATGCCAATTTTCAGGTCGTCGTCCCGGTCGACCATGGCGTATTCGGTGTCGTAGGCAATCACCCAGAACAAGTTGCCCAGCAGCAGCGCCCAGGCCAAAAGCGGCACGGCCGACTGCACGGCGGCAAACGCCATCGGAATGCCAAAGCTGAAGGCCACGCCCAGCACCGCCTGCGGCATCGACACAAAGCGCTTGGCAAACGGGTAGACCATGGTGACTGCCAGCGCGCCAAACGACCAGGCGATCGTCGCCGGGTTGGTGGTCAGCACCAGGCCGAAGGCCAGCAGCGCCAGCAGCGCGCCCAGCCCAAGCGCCTCGCGGACGGAAACTGCGCCGCTGGTCACCGGCCGCTGGGCGGTGCGCTTGACATGCCGGTCAAAGTCCCGATCGGCCACGTCGTTGATGCAGCAGCCGGCGCTTCGCATCAAAAAGGTTCCCAGCGAAAACACGGCCAGCAGGTGCCAGCCCGGAAAGCCATTGGAGGCCACCCACAGCGCCGACAAGGTCGGCCAGAGCAGCAGCAGCCAGCCCGCTGGCCGGTTCCAGCGGATCAACTCCAAATACAACCAAAGCTTGCCTGGCTTGCCGTCGGCCGTCGCCGAAAAAAACGAAGCCGGCAAGCTTTCACTCCTCCAGCAGCGAGCGCAGCATCCAGGCGGTTTGCTCGTGCACCGTCATGCGCTGGGTCAGCAGGTCGGCGGTCGGCTCGTCGTTGGCCTTGTCGGCCATCGGAAACAGTTCCCGGGCGGTGCGCGCCACCGCCTCATGGCCCTGCACCAGGATACGCACCATCTCCAGCGCCTTGGGCGGCGTGATGGGCGCGTCCGGCACCGACGCCAGCTTGCTGAACTGGGCATAGGAGCCCGGCGCCGGATGGCCGAGCGAGCGGATGCGTTCGGCCACCGGGTCCACCGCATTCCACAACTCGGTGTATTGCGCCATGAACATGGTGTGCAAGGTGTTGAACATCGGCCCGGTCACGTTCCAGTGGAAATTGTGCGTCGTCAGGTACAGCGTGTAGGTGTCGGCCAGCAGGCGGCTCAGGCCCTGGGCGATGGCGGCGCGGTCTTTTTCGCTGATGCCGATGTTGATCGTCGGCGCGCCTTGGGGCAGCGCCTTGACAAATGTTTTGAGGGGCGATTTGGCCATGAGGGGTTCCTTTGAAAAAACTGGGGAGGGATAGGACAACTTGATGAAACCGGTTCAGACCGGGCAACAGGCGCTGGCGTCAGGACAGCCGGCTGACACCGGGCAGTTCACAGGCATAAATGGCGTTGCGCAACGCGGCAATTGCTTCATAGCGGGTAAAGCTGCGGCGCCAGGCGAGCACCACGCGGCGCGTCGGCACATGGCCGGCGAACGGCAGGTAGCGGATGTAGGAAGGCTCGTCGGCCAGCGTGCTTTTGCCACTGGCCTCCAGCGCCTCCCTGGGCACGCCCAGGCGCGGCACCAGGGTGATGCCCATGCCGGCGGCCACCATGTGCTTGATGGTTTCCAGCGACGAGCCTTCAAAGCTCTTGCTGATGCCTTCGGCGCTGCTGGAAAACCGGGCAAATTCGGGACACACCTCCAGCACATGGTCGCGAAAGCAGTGGCCAGTGCCCAGCAGCAGCAGGGTTTCTTTTTTCAGCTCGTCGGCCGTCACGCTCGCACGGGCGGCCAGCGGGTGGCTGCTGGGCACGGCGGCCATGAACGGCTCGTCATACAGCGGCGCAATCGCCAGGTTGGTGTCGGGAAACGGCTCGGCCAAAATCGCGCAGTCGATCTCGCCGGTGCGCAGTTCGTCCAGCAGCTTGGCGGTGAAGTTCTCCTGCAGCATCAGCGGCATCTGCGGCGTTTTCTCGATGATCTGGCGCACCAGGCCGGGCAGCAGGTAGGGGCCGATGGTGTGGATCACGCCCAGGCGCAGGCTGCCGGCCAGCGGGTCCTTGCCGCGCTTGGCAATTTCGCGGATGCTGTCGGCCTGCTCCAGCACGCTTTGCGCCTGGCGGACGATTTCCGCGCCCAGCGGCGTGACGGTGATTTCATTGGCATTGCGCTCGAACAATTTGACCTGCAGTTCTTCTTCGAGCTTCTTGATCGCCACGCTGAGCGTCGGCTGCGAGACATGGCAGGCTTCGGCGCCCCGGCCAAAGTGCCTTTCCCTGGCCACGGCCACGATGTATTTGAGTTCGGTCAGCGTCATGGGGCTATTGTGCGGCCTTCGTGCGGCCTGCATGACGGGGCGTGGATGCGACCTGGAAGCCCGGGTGCAACCCTCGCCAGCGCCGCCCACCGCCAAATCCGCTTTTTTCAAGCCAAATCAAGCACTGGTGCATGCGTGCTGGCCACAAGCAGCTATTTAAAAAGTAGCAAGCAACGGACATCTCGGCGCCCGCGCCCGGACTTTGTCGCCACGGCGCAGCCCGCCGCCATCATTCGAGCTTTTTGTCCTCGCTCTTGGCCTCCTTCATGGCCTCGGGCTCCAGTTCCTCGGCGGCGCGGTTGAACCAGATGAACACCCCCCAGCCGGCCAGCAGCAGCGCCACTGAAACCAGAATGCTGGCCGCATACGGCAGCTGCGACAGGTCATCGTGCAGCGCCTTGAAGGTCGCCACCATCCCTTCGACCGCCAGCGCAATCACGATCACCACGAGAAACCGCGACAAATAGCGCCGCACCCGCGTCGGCGCGCTGACATGCGCTTCGCGAATAATTTCTTCTTCAACGATGGTCTGGGCGATCTGCAGCGCCACCACCGCCACGGCAATCAGCCCGATCGCCTCGATGATTTCCTGCGCCACACCGACATTCAGGCCTTTTGCCAGCGCGTGCCAGCCGAAACTCGCGGCAATGGCGATCAGCACCAGCGCGGCGCAAACGAACAGCATGGCAATCAAGCCGTGCAGCGCGGCAAACAAGCGAAGAAGTAGTTTCATGCTGCCATGGTAGCGGTGAGCGGCAAGCGGTCAATGCGCTCTGGCGACAAACCCGTTACAAGGGGATGGAAAGCATCAGCCCGACTCCTCAAGCCTTCAAAAACTCAGCCTTCCCGCCCAGCCAGCGCAGCACATGCCGCTCGGCCAGGTCGGGATACCCGTCCAGCATCAGCGGCGCCACCTCGCGCGCCCAGGCCAGCAGCCCGGCATCGGTTTGCAGGTCGGCAAAGCGCAGCAGCGCCGCGCCCGACTGGCGCGCGCCCAGAAATTCGCCCGGCCCGCGAATTTCCAGGTCGCGCCGGGCAATCTCAAAGCCGTCGTTGGTCTCGGCCATCGCCTTGAGCCGCGCCCGCGCCACCT
The DNA here is from genome assembly GCA_014376885.1 of Polaromonas sp. Classification (GTDB taxonomy): domain Bacteria; phylum Pseudomonadota; class Gammaproteobacteria; order Burkholderiales; family Burkholderiaceae_C; genus Polaromonas. Next base: position 3,131 of record JACMQR010000268.1, on the reverse strand, counting down.
CGCCCAGCCGCGGCGCGTCGCCGGTCGAATAGAGCAGCACGCAGGCCGATGCCGCCGCGCCGCGCCCGACGCGGCCGCGCAGCTGGTGCAGCTGCGACAGGCCAAAGCGCTCGGCATGCTCGATCACCATCAAGGAGGCATTGGGCACATCAACGCCGACCTCGATCACCGTGGTGCTGACCAGCACCGCCATCACGCCGTCGGTGAACAGGCTCATCACGGCTTTTTTCTCGGCCGGCGGCATGCGTGAATGCAGCAGGCCGACCATCACGTCGGGCAGCGCCTCGCTGAGCGCCGCATGCGTCTGGGTGGCATTGACCAGGTCGATCGACTCGCTTTCCTCGATCAAGGGGCAGACCCAGTAAATCTGCCGGCCTTCGGCAATCTGCGCCTGGATGCGGGCGATGACCTCGTCGCGCCGGGCGTCGTTCACCAGCTTGGTGACGATCGGCGTGCGGCCGGGCGGCAGCTCGTCGAGCGTGGACACGTCCAGGTCGGCGTAATAGCTCATGGCCAGCGTGCGCGGGATCGGCGTGGCGGTCATCATCAACAGGTGCGGCTCCTGGCCGCTGTCCTCGGCACTGCCGGTCATTTTGCTGCGCAGCGCGAGCCGCTGGGCCACGCCAAAGCGGTGCTGCTCGTCGATGATGGCCAGGGCCAGATTCTTGAACACCACCTTGGCCTGGATCACCGCATGGGTGCCGATGACCAGGCCGGCCTGGCCGCTTTCGATCAGCGCCAGCATTTCGCGCCGCTCCTTGGGCTTTTGGCTGCCGCTGAGCCGGGCGGTGGTGATGCCCAGGGGCTCCAGCCAGCCGATCAGCTTGCTGAAATGCTGCTCGGCCAGGATTTCGGTTGGCGCCATCAGCGCGCACTGCCAGCCGGCGTCGATGCAGCGGGCGGCCGCCAGCGCCGCCACCACCGTCTTGCCAGACCCCACATCGCCCTGCAGCAGGCGGTGCATGGGAATGCTTTTTTTCAGGTCGATCTCAATTTCAGCACCCACGCGTTGCTGCGCCCCGGTCAGGCGAAATGGCAGGCGCTCCAGCAGCTGCGCCTGCAATGTGCAGTGGGCGCCGCGCATCGCCGGGCCATTCAGGGCCGGCGCGCGCATGGCGGCGCGCACCCGCCGGGCCTGCAGCTGCGAGATCTGCTGGGCCAGCAGCTCCTCAACCTTCAATCGTTGCCAGGCCGGATGGCTGCGGTCTTCCAGCGTCTGCAGCGCTGCGTCGGGCGTCGGATGATGCAAAAACTGTAGCGCCTCACGCAGGCTGGACAAGCGCAGTGGCAGGTTCTGGCTTAAAAAATGCGGTGGAATCGTTTCATTCAGGTCAGCCCGGGCAACGCCGCTCAGCACCGCCTTGCGCAGGTACACCTGCGGCAACCCAGCCGAGGTCGGGTACACCGGCGTCAGCGCGCCCGGCAGCTCGCCGCCGGCCAGCTTGAAGTGCGGATGCATCATCTCCCGGCCCAAAAAACCGCCGCGCAACTCGCCGCGCACCCGCACCCGGGCGCCGACACTCAAGGTTTTCTGGTGCGACGGGTAGAAATTGAGAAAGCGCAGCAGGCAGGTGTCGCTGCCATCGTCGACCGTGACCAAGAGCTGGCGGCGCGCGCGGATCAGCACTTCGCTGTGCATCACCTCGCCCTCGATCTGCACCACCTCGCCGTCACGCGCGTCAGCCAGGCGCACGATGCGGGTCTCGTCCTCGTAGCGCAGCGGCAAATGCAGCGCCAGGTCGATGGCGCGGCGCAGGCCGAGCTTGTCCATGGCTTTTTGGGCCGGGGACTTGGCGGGCGCCTTGGCGGCAGGCCGGGCCGTGGGCCTAGCGGTGCCCGGCACTGTTTCAGGGACGGGAGCGGCCGGAAGCGTCATGGGACAATTGTGCCCTCCATGAAGACGACTTTCACCCTTAGTGACTTTGATTTCACACTCCCCGACGACCTGATCGCCCAGCACCCGGCTGCCGAGCGCAGCGCCTCGCGCCTGCTCGACGGCCGGGGCGGCGCCATCGTCGACCGGCGCTTTGCCGACCTGCCCGAATTGCTGCGGGCCGGCGACCTGCTGGTATTCAATGACACCAAGGTCGTCAAGGCGCGCTTGTTCGGCCAGAAGGCCAGCGGCGGCAAACTTGAATTGCTGATCGAGCGCGTGCTTTCGCCGAACGCCGATGCCGGCCACGAGGTCGCCGCGCACCTGAAGGTCAGCAAAAAGCCACTGCCCGGTGCGGTGCTGCAGATGGACGGCGGCTTCACCGCGACCTTGCTCGGCCGCTGGCCGGAGGCGCACGGGCCGCTGTACCGCTTTCGGCTCAGCAGCGACCCGTATGCGCTGATGGCCGAGTTTGGCCATGTGCCGCTGCCGCCCTACATCACGCACACCGATTCGGCGGACGACGAGCAGCGCTACCAGACGGTGTTTGCCAAAAACCCCGGCGCCGTGGCCGCGCCGACCGCCGCGCTGCATTTCGACCAAGCCGTGCTGGACCAGCTGGCGGCGCACGGCATTGCCCGGGCCAGCGTCACGCTGCATGTCGGCGCGGGCACCTTCCAGCCGGTGAAGGCCGAAAACATTGCCGACCATGTGATGCACTTCGAGCGCTTTGAGGTGCCGCCGGACACGCTTGACGCGATTGCCGCCTGCAAGGCGCGCGGCGGGCGCGTGGTGGCGGTCGGCACGACGACGGTGCGGGCGCTGGAATCCGCCGCCAAATTCGGCCCGGATTGCGATGACACCAATATCTTCATCACGCCGGGCTTTGACTTCAAGGTCGTCGATGTGCTGCTGACCAACTTCCATTTGCCCAAAAGCACGCTGATGATGCTGGTCAGCGCGCTGGCGGGCCAGCAGCATGGCATCTCCATAACTGAAAAAGCGGTAGCGCCCGGCAATCGCATGACGGTACAGCGCCATGATGTGTTCATAACCCGAGAAGGCACTGACCAGCATCATCAAGGTGGATTTGGGCAGGTGGAAATTGGTCAGCAGCACATCGACCACCCTGAATTCAAAACCGGGCGTGATGAAGATGTTGGTGTCGCCGCAGGCCGGGCCGAATCTGGCGGCGGATTCCAGCGCCCGCACCGTCGTCGTCCCTACGGCCACCACGCGTCCGCCGCGCGCCTTGCAT
>JACMQR010000267.1 GCA_014376885.1 Polaromonas sp. | reverse complement strand
CCGCGCCGCGTGCGCCGCGCCATGCTCGCCGGCGCTGCCCAGCCGCGACAGCGCAATGCACAGCGAGGAGGTCACCAGCATGTCGACGACCAGGGTCAAAATCGCCGGCCCGGCCGCCTGGGCGCCGAGCAGCGCCACCAGTAGCGGCACGCCCATGAAGCCGGTGTTCGGAAAAGCCGCCACCAGCGCGCCGAACGCGGCGTCGTTCCAGCCCACACCGTGGCCTGGACTTTTTGTACGTCGCAGCGTCAAGCCAATCGTCAGCCCGACCATCAGCAGCGCGCACAGCAGGTACACCGCGACCAGGCTGCCGTCGAGCAGTTGCACTATCGGCGTGCTGGCGCCAAAGCGGTAGAGCAGGCAGGGCAGCGCGAAGTACAGCACAAAGGTGTTCAGCCCGGCAACCGCGGTCAGCGGCAGCAGCGCGTACCGGGCGGCCGCATAGCCGCACAGCACCAGGGCGAAAAAAGGAAAGGTGACCAGCAGGATGTTCAGCATCGGTGCGTATTGTCCACGGCCGGGCTGGGGCGCCGGGGGACTGGCTATGATGGCCGCTGCTTTGCTTTTCACCCTTCTGATCCTCTCTTTTGCCGGGCGCTGGCAGCGCCGGTGCTCAAATCCAGACCGTTCCCCGCATGTCTTTACCCTCTCCCGCATCGCCCGCCGCCCACGGCCTGAACCTGGCCCAGCAGGAAGCCGTTAACTACCTGCACGGCCCGTGCCTGGTGCTGGCCGGCGCCGGCTCGGGCAAGACGCGCGTCATCACGCACAAGATCGCCCGGCTGATCCAGATGGGCATGGGCCCTCAGCAGATCGCCGCTATCACCTTCACCAACAAGGCGGCCGCCGAAATGCGCGAGCGCGCCAAAACCCTGATTGGCAAGCCGGCCCGGGGCGTGCTGATCTGCACCTTTCATGCGCTGGGCGTGCGCATGCTGCGCCAGGACGGCGCGGTGCTGGGCCTCAAACCGCAGTTCTCCATCCTCGACAGCGACGACGTGACGAGCATCTTGAAAGACGCCGGCGGCAGCGCCGACGTGGCCACGGCGCGCCAGTGGCAGTGGACCATCAGCGCCTGGAAAAGCCAGGGCCTGAACGCCGCCCAGGCCGAGGCCCAGGCCAGCGGCGACGACGAGCGCCTGGTGGCGCAGGTGATGGCCCGCTACGAAGAACGCCTGGCGGCCTACCAGAGCGTCGATTTCGACGACCTGATCGGCCTGCCGCTCAAGCTCCTCAAGGACCACGATACGGTGCGCGCCAAATGGCAGGCGGCGCTCGGCCATGTGCTGGTCGACGAGTACCAGGACACCAACGCCACCCAGTACGAGGTGCTCAAACTGCTGGTCGGCAGCCGCGGCCGCTTCACGGCGGTGGGCGACGACGACCAGTCGATCTACGGCTGGCGCGGCGCGACGCTGGACAACCTGAAAAAGCTGCCGCAGGACTTCCCGACGCTCAAGGTCGTCAAGCTCGAGCAGAACTACCGCTCGACCAGCGCCATCTTGCGCGCCGCGAACAACGTCATCGGCCCAAACCCCAAGCTGTTTCCCAAGACCTTGTTCAGCGAACTCGGCGAAGGCGAGCCGGTGCGCGTGGTCGACTGCGACAGCGAAGAGCACGAGGCCGAGCGCGTGGTGGCGCGCATCCAGAGCCTGCGCGCCGAAGGCAGCTTGCTGGCCGAAGGGCAGCAGCACCGCGAATGGAAGGACTTTTGCGTGCTGTACCGCGCCAACCACATGGCCAAGCCGTTTGAAAAGGCCTTTCGCAAGGCGAACATTCCGTACAAGGTGTCGGGCGGGCAAAGCTTTTTCGACCGCGCCGAGATCAAGGACCTGTGCAGCTGGATGGTGCTGCTGAGCAACAACGACAACAACCAGGCCTTTATCCGCTCGGTGACCACGCCCAAGCGCGGCATCGGCCACACCACACTGGCCGCGCTGGGCACCTTTGGCGACACCTACAAGCTCAGCCTGTTCGAGTCGCTGTTCAGCCATTCGCTGGACTCCGTGCTGCCGGCCAAGGCGGCCGGCTCGCTGCAGGAGTTTGGCCGCTACCTCAACGACCTGGAGTACCGCGCCAGGCGCTGCGTGGGCAGCGAAGACGCACGCGTTTTCCTGACCGACTGGCTCAAGGAGATCGACTATGAAAAGCACCTGTACGACGGCGAGGACAGCGAAAAGGTGGCTGCGGCGCGCTGGAGCAATGTGATGGACTTTTGCGACTGGATGGCCCAGCGCTGCGGCGGGCCGGTGGCCGGCGCACCGGGCGCGGCGACTGAAAAGCCCACCAAGACGATGCTGGAGGTGGTGCAGACGATTGCCCTGCTGTCCACCATTCAAGCCAGCGAGGGCGAACAGAATGTCGTGACGCTCTCGACCCTGCATGCGTCCAAGGGCCTGGAATGGCCGCATGTGGTGCTGGCCGGGGTGAATGAAGGCCTGCTGCCGTTCAAGCTGGACGACGACGATGGCACGGACTCGGTAAAGACCGACAGCATCGCCCTGCGCCTGCAGGAAGAGCGCCGGCTGATGTATGTCGGCATCACCCGGGCCCAGCGCACGCTGGCGGTGAACTGGCTGCGCAAGCGCAAGAAGGGCCGGGATTTCATCGCCGGCGTGCCCAGCCGCTTCATTGCCGAAATGGCGCTGGACAAGGCCACCGCCCGCGAAGACCCGCGCGAAAAAATCAAGGCCCTGCGCGCCGAATTCGCCAAGAAGGCCGCCGACGGGCTGGCGGCGGCTGCGGCGGCGGCAGCCGCTTATGAACGGCGGTAGGCCGGGCCAGGCGGCGCGCAGGGCGGGCTGGATCGGGGAAATCTGGAAATTGGCAAACCGCCCTTCGGACAGTATGAAAGCCCGGCATCGGCCATGTCTGCCCCACCTGTTTTTAGCTTCGAACCCGGCCAAATGCGGACCCGCCCATGAACTCAAAAATCCTTGTAATTGCTGCTTTTTCAATAGCAGCAAACGCTTGCCTGACAAGCGCAAATGCCCAAAATCAGCAAAAAACTGGTTGCCTGGCCGCTTTTGCCATGAAAGCCGAGCAACTGCATGGCCGCTGGGCGGCTCAGTTCACCGATCCGCCGGTCGGCTTGCCCGACCGGGCATCCATGGTGCTGCAGCGCCATGCCGAATTTTCAGACAGCCTGGCCGGCACGGTCAGCCGCGACCTGGGCCCGGCGGCCGGTGCGCCGGCGCCTGCTGGCCATTCGGCGCGCGCTGCGCTGGCCGGCGATCTGGACGAAGGCATGCTGCTGCTCGATGAATCGTCCGACAACATTACCATCACCGGCACCTGGAACGGCGAGATGAAGCCGGGGTCTTGCGGCCAGGTTTACCAGGGCCGCTGGAAAGACACCAGCGGCAGCGCCGCGCCCGATGCGCCCGACATTGCCTTCACCCTGACCCGACTCCCCTGACCCGAAGACCGGCCCCACGACCAGGACAGCCCACGCCATGACCGTCACCCACCGGCACCTTCACACCCTGCTGCTGCTGGCAGCCGGCCTGCTGGCAGCCGGCCTGCTGGCAGGCGGCCTGGCGCGGGCGCAAATCCCACCGGCGGCCGGTAGTTTGCCCGCCAGCCTGGGCTGGCAGGCCTGCCAGGCGCTCAAGGCCGATGCCGGCGCGCAGCTGACGTGCTTTCAGCAATGGGCCGATTCGCAACTGCCCGCCACGGCGCTGCCCTCCTCCCTGGCCAACGTCCCAGCCAACCCGGACACCGGCGCACCCGCCACGCAAATCCTGCTGCTGCCGTCCCTGAACACCGACGCGCCCGACGGCAAGCCCATCGGCTGCCGGAACACCCAGTATTCCGAGACTTCCAGGTTTTGGGAGCTGCAGCGCGGCACCGACTGCGGCACCTTCGCGCTGCGCGGCTACCGGCCGGTCTCGCTGGCTTTTGTCATGTCGGGCGGCATCGAGCCGCCGCCGGTGATCGGTGCCGGCGCGCCGCCGGACTACCGCCATGCCGAAACCAAGATCCAGCTGTCGGTACGGACCAAAATCGCCAAGGGCCTGGTCAAAAGCGGCAACTTCGACCAGGACGACCAGGATTCCCTCTGGTTCGGCTACAGCCAGCAAAGCTACTGGCAGGTGTTCAGCAGCCGTTTGTCGCGGCCGTTTCGCACCACCGACCACGAGCCCGAACTGGTTTATGTCTACCCGCACCAGATTGCCCTGCCCGGCGGCTGGAACTACCGGCTTTCCGGCCTGGGACTGGTGCACCAGTCCAACGGCCAGTCCGATCCACTGTCGCGCAGCTGGAACCGGACCTACCTGATGGGCGCAGCTGAAAAAGTGCTGGGCCCGGAGACCAGCCTGCGGCTGCAGGGCCGCGTCTGGAGCCGGCTGCGCGAGCCGCTGGCAACCGACAACAACCCAGGCATCGAAAACTTTGTCGGCCGGGCCGAGCTGGGCGGCGCCTGGCAGGTCAACAGGACCAACACACTGGGCCTGACGCTGCGCCATTCGCTGCGCCGGGACAGCAAAGGCCCGACCCGGATCGACTGGTTGATGGCGCCAACGTCCTCGCCCAATTACACCGGCCTGCGCTACCACGTCCAGCTGTTCAACGGCTATG
>JACMQR010000266.1 GCA_014376885.1 Polaromonas sp. | reverse complement strand
GGCATCCAGAAGGGCATCGCCAATTCCATCCTGATCAAGATTAACCAGATCGGCACCCTGACCGAAACCTTCGCCGCCATTGAAATGGCCAAGCGCGCCGGTTACACGGCCGTCATTTCGCACCGTTCGGGCGAGACCGAGGACTCGACCATTGCCGACATCGCGGTGGGCATGAACGCGCTGCAGATCAAGACCGGCTCGATGTCGCGTTCGGACCGCATGGCGAAGTACAACCAGCTGCTGCGCATCGAGGAGGACCTGGGCGAGGTCGCCAGCTATCCCGGCCGCGCTGCTTTTTACAACCTGCGCTAGGGTTTCGGACAGTCCATGGGCAAGCGCTGGCTGGTTCCTGCCATGTTGGTCATGCTGCTGGCGCTGTTCCAGGCGCAGCTCTGGATGGGCCGGGGCAGCATTCCGAATGTGCAGGGCATGGAGCGGCGGCTGCAGGCGCAGCGGGCGGCCAACCAGCAGCGCCAGGCGGCCAACGACCGGCTGGCCGCCGATGTCAAGGACCTGCAGGAAGGCCTGCAGACCGTTGAGGAAAAAGCGCGCAGCGAACTGGGCATGGTCAAGCCGAACGAAATATTCGTTCAGTTCACCGACTGACCAGCGCGCGCTGGCTTACTGAACCGTGGCGGTCGGCGGCTGCTGCCGGTCCTGGCGGGTGAAAATCTGCGCTGCATCGACCGGATCAAAATCGTACTGGGCGCCGCAGAACTCGCAGGCCACGTCGACCTGGCCGCGCTCGGCAATGATGCTTTCGACCTCTGCCGTTCCCAGGCTGCGCAGCATGTTGCCGACCCGCTCGCGCGAGCAGCTGCAGGCAAAGCTCGGCGTCAGCGGCTCGAACCGGGTGATGCTCTCTTCCCAGAACAGCCGGCGCAGGATCGTCTCGACATCCAGGCTCAACAGCTCGTCCTTCGTCAGCGTGCCGGCCAGCAGGGCAATGCGCAAATAGTCTTCGTTCACGCCGATCTGGTCTTCGTTGGCGTCGCGGTCGCTCTGGCCCTGCAGGTTGCCCTGGCCGGTCACCGGCAGGCGCTGGATCAGCAGGCCGGCCGCGACATTGCCATCGGCCGCCAGGATCAAGCGGGTGTCGAGCTGTTCGCTTTGCAGCATATAGTGCTCCAGCACCTCGCCCAGGTTCTCGATTTTTTCATGCTGGTCGCCGAACAGCGGCACCACGCCTTGATACGGCTGCTGGCCCGGAAACCGGTCTTTCGGGTCGAGCGTGATGGCGCAGCGCCCTTCGTTGTGCACATTGACCAGCTGGCTGAGCGAGCTGTCCGCCGCGACCGTCCCGGTCACGCTGGCGGTGGCCCGCAGGCTCAGGTCTGGCTGCACCTCGGCCACGGCCAGCTTGACCGGGCCGTCGCCAAAGATCTGCAGCACCAGGGCGCCGTTGAACTTGATGTTGCTTTGCATCAGCGCGCCGGCCGCTGTCATTTCGCCCAGCAGCTGTAACACCGGCGCCGGGTAGCCGCCCGCACTTTCGCGCCGCTTGAGGATTTCCTGCCAGGCGTCGGTCAGGCGAACGATCATGCCGCGCACCGGCAGGCCGTCAAAGATGAATTTATGCAGTTCGGACATGGAGCCCCCACGGTCGTTCGCTGCGCGTAACTCCCTGCCCCCCGAGGAGGCCACTGCGCCTGTGGTCCGGCAAAGCCGGTCCCACGGCCCCGGCTGGTATGCAAGTGCCTTCATCGCTAGCCGGGAGCGCCAGCGTAGCCACGCATGTCGACGGGTGCCTGGTTTGGGAATGTCGGGTGTTGAAATGGGTCATGTTTTTGGATGCGGTTCAGCTAAGTTTTTTCAGGCCGGCCTTGTAGCGCCGGGCATTGTCCATGTAGTGCCGGGCGCTCATTTTTAAACCCTCGATCTGTGCGTCGGACAGCTGGCGCACGGCCTTGGCCGGACTGCCCACGATCAGGCAGCCGTCGGGGAACTCCTTGCCTTCGGTGACCAGCGCGCCGGCGCCGACCAGGCAGTATTTGCCGATCTTCGCGCCGTTGAGCACCACCGCCTGGATGCCAATCAGCGAACCGTCGCCAATCGTGCAGCCATGCAGCATCACCTGGTGGCCAACCGTCACGTTCTCGCCAATCACCAGCGGCGTGCCGATGTCGGCATGCAACACGCTGTTGTCCTGGATGTTGGAGCCTTTGCCGATGGTGATGGTGTCGGTGTCGCCCCGGAGCACCGCGCCAAACCAGACGCTGCAGCCTTCGGCCAGGGTGACGTTGCCCATGACCTGCGCGCTGTCGGCCACCCAGACCGAGGCATGAATGGCGGGGAGCATGTCGTCGAGCTGGTAGATGGCCATGAGGTTCCTTGGTTGGCGAGCGGGCGCGGACAGCAGCCGATTGTAAGGAAGCGGCGCGCCGGCCGATCCCCGACAATCCCGGCATGACCGCCCAGCCTTCCCCACCCGAATTGCGCCAGCTGGCGCTACACGCCTTGACAACGCCTGATCCTGGGCAAAAAGTGCTTCTTGTACTCGCCCTGCATGCCCAGGAAGCTACTTTATCAATAGCAACCCAAGATCTGGTCCAGGCCCCCGAGGGCTTGCCAGGCTGTCCGGCACGGCCAGAACTGCGCACCTTTTTGGACCTGCCCCGACGCTCGCCTTTCACGCTTGAGGGCCTGGCGGCTTTGCTGCATGCCGTTGCCCATATCGAATTCAATGCGATCAACCTGGCGCTTGACGCGGCCTGGCGCTTTGCCGGCCTGCCGCCGGCCTACTACCGGGACTGGCTGAAGGTGGCGGCCGAAGAAGCGCACCATTTCAGTCTGCTGCGCGCCCAGCTGCAGGCGATGGGCTGGGACTATGGCGATTTTGCGGCCCACACCGGCTTGTGGGACATGACGCGCAAAACCGAAGGCGATGTGCTGGCGCGCATG
>JACMQR010000265.1 GCA_014376885.1 Polaromonas sp. | reverse complement strand
GGTGTTCCTGGCCTTTTGGGTGGCTTTGGCTTTTGTTTGCTTTGCCTTGGCTGCCGGTGCAGCCATGGGTGCCTTGGCTGGAGCGGCGGCTGGTGCGCCGGTTTGTGCTGCGGCCGGTGCGGAAATGACAGCCAAAGGCATAGCCAGAACTGCAGCGCTGGCAAGAATCGACAGGAATTTTTTCATCAGGTACTCCGGGTGTTTCAAGGGGGGTGCATTCGCGCTGCCATCTTGTGGGCCCGGCGGGCCGGGCGCAACAAGCTGCATGTTCGCAATTGGACAACGTGCTGCCACCGGGTCGGTTGACGGGATTTTTCCTGCTTTTGAAAATTGAAAAGCAGAGCCGGCCGTTTTTTGCCAATCTGCTACAAAAAAAGTAGCTGAAAAAACAAGTGCGACAAGCACTTGAGGGTTATTGGGCGCAATAAGTTTTATGCCGAACCAAATTCGTCGCCCATGCCCCGGGCGCGCTCCCGGGCGGCGTGCATTGCCTCAATAAACAACGCCTTGACGCCGTTTTCTTCCATCGACACCAGCGCTGCATGCGTCGTGCCGCCTTTGGAGGTGACGCGGGCGCGCAGCACCTCGGGCGGCTCGGCGGCTTCTTTGGCCAGCGCCGAAGCGCCAACAAAGGTGCCGACCGCCAGCCGGTGGGCCTGCGCGCTGCTCAGGCCCATCTCGATGCCGGCCTGGACCATGGCTTCGATAAAGTAAAACACATAGGCCGGGCCGGAGCCGGACAGGGCGGTCACCGCATCGAGCTGAGTTTCCTCTTCGAGCCACAGCAACTCGCCTGTCGGCTGCACCACGCGCTCGGCGGCCAGTCGGTCGGCTTCGCTGGCCCCCGGCCGGGCATACAGGGCGGTCATGCCCTGGCCGATCAGCGCCGGCGTGTTGGGCATGGCGCGCACGATGCGCTCGGTGCCCAGCCAGCCGGCCAGGGTGCCCGAGCGGATGCCGGCGGCCACGCTCAGGTGCAGCGCGCCCTGGGCGTGCGCACGGCATTGGGCCGCCGCGTCCCTGAAGGTCTGGGGCTTGACCGCCCAGACCACCAGGGTGGCGCGCTGTAAGACCGCGCCCGGCGCTTCGCTCACTTCAACACCGAACTGCTGGACCAGCCGGGCGCTCTGCTCGGCAAACGGCTCGATCACCTGGATGCAGCTGGCCGGCAGGCCGCGCCTGAGCAGTCCGCCGATCAGGGCGCTGGCCATGTTGCCGCCGCCAATGAAGGCGATGGACTCGTTGCGGCTGTCGGGTATTTCTAGGGGCATGGTGGTGTGTTCGCTGATGAAGGCCGGCTGGCCGGGCAGACATTGCCCGCAGTGCCGGATTGTCGCCCGGCAGCCTTGCGGCCTCGCAGCAATGGCCGGCTGCTACGGGCTGCGCCTACTCCAGCACTGTCTGGCGCACCGCATGCGCCCACTGCGCCATCAGGTCGGCGGCGCGGTCGGCGCTGAGCGTCGGCACAAAGGTGCGCTCGGCCCGCCACAGGCCAGCCAGCTCGTCGGTGCTGCGGTACACGCCGCTGGACAGGCCGGCCAGCCAGGCCGCGCCCAGTGCGGTGGTTTCGGTCACCACCGGGCGGATCACCGGAATACCCAGCAGATCGGCCTGGAACTGCATCAGGAGGTCGTTGACGCAGGCGCCGCCGTCGACCCGCAGTTCCGCCACCGGCGCGGCGCCGGCGGCAACCGCGTCACGGCTCATGGCCAGCAGCAGCGCCGCGCTTTGGTAGGCAATGCTTTCCAGTGCCGCGCGCGCCACATGGGCCACCGTGGTGCCGCGGGTCAGGCCGGTGATGGTGCCGCGCGCCTCGGGCTTCCAGTAGGGCGCTCCCAGGCCGGTGAAGGCCGGCACCATCATCACGCCGCCCGAGTCGGGCACGCTTTGCGCCAGGGCCTCGACTTCGGCACTGCCCTTGATGGCATGCAGGCCGTCGCGCAGCCACTGCACCACCGCACCGCCGACAAACACGCTGCCTTCCAGCGCGTATTGGGGCGGCCCCATTGCAGCCGTCGCAGGCGGCCGCAGCACCGGGCCGCCCCAAGCAAGGCCAGCCCCCTCGGGGGGCAGAGAGCCACGCGAAGCAGGCGAACGTGGGGGCTCTATTTGCGCCGCGCTGGTGGTCACCAGGCCGTTGCTGGAAGTCTGGAACTGCGAGCCGGTGTGCATCAGCAAAAAGCAGCCGGTGCCGTAGGTGTTTTTTGCCATGCCGGCCTTGAAGCAGGCCTGGCCGAACAGCGCGCTTTGCTGGTCGCCGGCGACGCCGCCAATGGCGATGGCCTGGCCGAGCAACTCGGGCCGCACCGCGCCGTAATGCGCGCTGGAGGGCTTGACCTCGGGCATCAGCGATGGCGCAATGTCCAGCAGACCGAGCAGCTCGCTGTCCCACTGGTTGGTGCGCACGTTAAACAGCATGGTGCGCGACGCATTGCTGACATCGGTGGCGTGCACCGCGCCGCCGGTCAGCTGCCAGATCAGCCAGCTGTCGATGGTGCCAAAAGCCAGCTCGCCACGCTCGGCCTGGGCGCGCGCGCCGGGCACATGGTCGAGCAGCCATTTGAGCTTGGTGCCGGAAAAGTAGGCGTCAATCAGCAGGCCGGTCCGGGACTGGATCAGCGCCTCGTGGCCCTGCTCGCGCAAGGCCGCGCAGGTGGCTTCGGCGCGGCGGTCCTGCCAGACAATGGCATGGTGAACCGGCTGGCCGGTCTTGCGGTTCCACAGCACCGTGGTTTCACGCTGGTTGGTGATGCCCAGCGCCGTGATGTCGCCCGCCTTCAGCCCTGCCTTGGCCAGCGCCTCGCGGGCTGTGGCCAGCTGGCCGCGCCAGATTTCCAGCGGGTCATGCTCGACCCAGCCCGGCCGGGGGAAGATTTGCGGCACCTCCTGCTGGGCCTGCGCCACGATGCGGCCGTGCAGGTCAAAAACGATGCTGCGCGAGCTGGATGTTCCCTGGTCAAGGGCAAGCAGATAGGTCATGGGTGGTAGGCCGAAAAATGGGTGGGTGCCAAGCGCATTCGCTGGGGGCAAGAAAGTTCAGCCCAGGGCGATGTCGCAGCTGACACCGGCTTCGGCCAGCAGGGCGGGAAAGGGTTCGGGCGGCGCCTGGTCGGTGAACAGCCGGTTGATTTGCGACAGGCTGGCCATCTCGACCATTGCAGGCCGGCTGAACTTGCTGCTGTCAGCTGCCAGCCACACCTCTCGGGCTTGCTTGACGATGGTTTGCGCCACCTTGACCTCACGGTAGTCGAAGTCGCGCAGCGAGCCATCGGCCTCGATGCCGGAAATGCCGATCACCGCGATGTCCACCCTG
>JACMQR010000264.1 GCA_014376885.1 Polaromonas sp. | reverse complement strand
GGTGTTTGCCATCCCCAAAGTACTGGCCAGGCTGGGCCTGAGCGTTGGCGACATCGACCTGTGGGAACTCAACGAAGCCTTTGCCGTTCAGGTGCTGTACTGCGCCGACAAGCTGGGCATTCCGATGGACCGGCTCAATGTCAATGGCGGCGCGATTGCCGTGGGCCACCCGTACGGCGTGACCGGCCAGCGCCTGACCGGCCATGCGCTGATTGAAGGCAAACGGCGCGGGGCCAAACGGGTTTGCGTGACGATGTGCATCGGCGGCGGCATGGGCGCGGCAGGTATCTTCGAAGTGCTGTGAATCGTCGGCCGGATGCCGCTGGGCTTTGGCCCGGGACGCCCGGCCCCAAGCCAAAAATTTGGTTGGCGTCGCCACTTTTGTATTGAATTTTGGTTATGGCTTTTGCCCTGCAGTGAGAAAAACCCGATGAGCCTTCGTTCCACCCTCGACTTTTTGCTCTACCAGTGGCTTGATGCCGAATCGCTGAACCAGCGAAGCCGGTTTGCCGACCACAGCCGCGAAACCTTTTCTGCCGTGTTCGAGACCTGCGAGCGCATTGCGCGCGAGAAGTACGCGCCCTTCAACCGCGCGGTGGACACGCAGGAGCCGCATTTCGACGGTGAAAAGGTCATCCTGCCGCAAGCCACGCATGACGCCCAAAAGGCCTATGCAGCCTCGGGCATGCTGAGCGCCGCGCAGGACTATGAGTTTGGCGGCATGCAGCTGCCCTACACGGTGGAAGCCGCCGCCAACGCCTTTTTTGCCATGGCGTCGGTCAGCATCGGCTCGGGCCTGCTGACCACGGGCAATGCCAATTTGCTGATGGTCCATGGCACGCCGATGCAAAAAGACGTGTTTGCGGCCAATGAGTTCTCAGGCCGGTTTTCCGGCACCATGTGCCTGTCCGAGCCGCAGGCGGGCTCGTCGCTGAGCGACATCACGACCCGGGCACTGCCGGATGGGGCTGATTCTGAATCCGACCCGCTGGGTCCACGCTTTCGCCTCAAGGGCAACAAGATGTGGATTTCCGCCGGCGAGCATGAGCTGACCGACAACATCATTCACCTGGTGCTGGCAAAAATTCCCGGCCCGGATGGCAAGCTGATTCCCGGCACGCGCGGTATTTCGCTGTTCATCGTCCCGAAGAAAATGGTGGATTCGGCGGGCCAGCTCACCGGCGTTCGCAACGATGTGGCACTCGCCGGGCTGAACCACAAGCTGGGCTGGCGCGGCACCACCAACACGCTGCTCAATTTTGGCGAAGGCAAATACCCGGTCGATGGCCAGGCCGGCGCGGTCGGCTACCTCGTGGGCAAGCCGCACCAGGGCCTGCGCTGCATGTTCCACATGATGAACGAGGCGCGCATTGCCATCGGCATGGCCGCTACCATGCTGGGCATGGCTGGCTACCAGGCATCGCTTGACTATGCCAAAAACCGGCCCCAGGGCCGGCCCCTGACGGGTGCCGGCAAGGACGCCGCAGCGCCGCAAAGCCGGATCATCGAGCATGCCGACGTCAAGCGCATGCTGCTGGCACAAAAGGCTTACTGCGAAGGCGCGCTGGCCCTTGAGTTGTATTGCGCCCGGCTGGTTGACGAGCAGCACACCGGCGAGGTGAACGCAGCCGACGAGGCTCGCTTGTTGCTCGAGGTGCTGACGCCGATCGCCAAAAGCTGGCCCAGTGAATGGTGCCTGGAGGCCAATTCGCTGGCCATCCAGGTGCTGGGCGGCTACGGCTATACCCGCGACTTTCCGGTCGAGCAGTACTGGCGCGACAACCGCCTGAACATGATCCATGAAGGCACCCACGGCATCCAGGCCCTGGACCTGCTGGGCCGCAAGGTGCTGATGGAAGGCGGGCGCGGGCTGTCCCTGCTCGGAGCGCGCATCAATGACACGGCTGTCCGGGCTCAGGCTGTGCCTGAACTGGCTGAGCATGCCCGCGCGCTGGACAGCGCCTGGCGCCAGGTGGTCAGTGCCACCGAATCCGCCTGGTCCACCGGCCAACCCCGCGAGGCACTTGCCAATGCGGTGCCCTACATGCAAGCTTTTGGCCACACGGTGCTGGCCTGGATCTGGCTGGACGTCGGGCTGGCAGTGCAACTGTCAAACGCTACTGAATCAATAGCTAAAAACCTAGGCCGGACAAGCGCTATGCGCTATTTTTATAATTATGAACTGCCCAAGACAGGCGCCTGGCTCCAGGTGGTCTCCAGCCGCGATTTAACCTGTGCAGATTTGCCTGAAGACGGGTTTTGATGAGCTACTTTAAAAGATCTCCGGGAGGTGAGCCGGACAAATTCCTGTCCCGCCTGGGCTCTGTCACATGGATTTTGATTTATGGCGGCCTGCTGACGCTGCTGTTGGGCTTCTGGGTCGAGTCAGGAAACGACAGCATCCGCAGGCTGCTGATGGCCAGCGGCGCCCTGGCTGCTGTTGTCGGTGTTGTCCTGATCTACATCCGCTCAAAAATGAACAGCCGCCAGTGATCACCCATATTGTCATGTGGAAACTCAAGGTTGCCGCCGAGGCCGCCGAGTTCAAGTCGCAGCTGGCGAGCTGCAGCTGCCTGGTTCCGGGGATGCGGCGTTTTGAAGTCGCTTGTCGGACAGCGGGCCTTGAAGCGAATTGCGATGTCGTGCTTTACTCCGTGTTTGACAGCGCCGAGGCGTTGGCAGCGTACCAAAACCATCCGCATCACCAGAAAATCAGCGCGCTACTTCACGCCATGCGCGAGACCCGCTTCGCACTGGATTACGAAACCTGACCACCCAACGAGGAAACACATCATGACCCGTACCATTCAGCAATTGTTCGATCTCAAAGGCAAGACTGCGCTTGTGACCGGCGGCTCGCGCGGCCTGGGTTTGCAGCTGGCCCAGGCGCTGGGGGAGGCGGGCGCGAAGGTCATGCTCAGCTCGCGCAAGGCCGAGGACCTGATCGAGTCGGCTGCTTTGCTCAAGGCGGCCGGCATCGACGTGGACTGGATTGCGGCCGACTGCTCCCGGGAAGCCGACATCCGCGCCTTGGGCGACGAAACCCTCAAGCGCTTCGGTCAGGTGGACATTCTGGTGAACAACGCAGGCGCTGCCTGGGGTGCTCCGGCAGAAGACCATCCGGTGGAAGCCTGGGACAAGGTCATGAACCTGAATGTTCGGGGCTACTTCATTTTGTCCCAGCACATTGCCAAGCACAGCATGATTCCCCGCCGCTCCGGCCGCATCATCAACGTTGCCTCAATCGCCGGCCTGGGCGGCAACCCGCGCGGCATGAACACTCTGGCCTACAACACCTCCAAGGGCGCCGTGATCAACTTCACCCGCGCGCTGGCCTGTGAGTGGGGCGTGAACCACATCACCGTCAATGCCATCTGCCCTGGCTTTTTCCCAAGCCGGATGACCCAGGGCACCCTCAAGGCCATGGGCGAAGAAAAGCTGGCCGAGCATGCGCCGCTCGGCCGCCTGGGCGACGACGAAGACCTCAAGGGCCTGTGCGTCCTGTATGCCTCAGAGGCAGGCAAGCACATCACCGGCCAGTGGCTGGCTGTCGATGGCGGGGTTTCGGTGGTTTCGGGCGG
>JACMQR010000263.1 GCA_014376885.1 Polaromonas sp. | reverse complement strand
CTGACCGACGCCGAAAAGACGGCTGCCGACGGCAAGAACTGGAAAACCGACTCATCGGGCGGCATCATCCGGGTGGTCATGAAAAACCATGGCTGCTCGCCGTTTGGAAATGCCAAGGCGCGGGCCGTGGTGTGGAACTTTCCCGATGCGATTCCGCAGCATCGCGAGCCCATCTATGGCACCCGCCCCGACCTGGTGGCCAAGTACCCGACGCATGACGACAAGAAGGCTTTCTGGCGCCTGCCCACCTTGTACAAAACCCTGCAGGACAAGAACATTGCCGACAAGGTGCATGAGAAGTTCCCGTTGATCCTGACATCCGGCCGTTTGGTCGAGTACGAAGGCGGCGGCGAGGAAACCCGCTCCAACCCCTGGCTGGCCGAGTTGCAGCAGGAAATGTTTATCGAGCTCAATCCCAAGGTCGCGGCCGAAAAAGGCATCCGCAACGGCGAGCGCGCCTGGGTCAGCATGCCAACCGGCGCGCGCCTGAATGTGCAGGCGATGGTCACCGAGCGCGTCGGGCCGGACACCGTGTTCATGCCGTTCCATTTTTCAGGACGCTGGCAGGGCGCGGACATGCTGGCCTACTACCCCAGCGGCGCCGCGCCGATGGTGCGCGGCGAGGCCATCAACACCGGCACCACCTACGGCTATGACAGCGTGACGATGATGCAAGAAACCAAAACGACAGTTTGCAATGTCGAAAAAGCATAAGGAAGAATAAAAATGGCACGTATGAAATTTGTCTGTGACGCGGAGCGCTGCATTGAATGCAACGGCTGCGTCACCGCTTGTAAAAACGAAAATGAAGTCCCTTGGGGCGTGAACCGCCGCCGGGTGGTGACGCTCAACGACGGTGTGCCGGGTGAAAAATCCATTTCGGTAGCCTGCATGCACTGTAGCGATGCGCCCTGCATGGCGGTCTGCCCGGTGAACTGCTTTTACCGTACCGACGAGGGCGTGGTGCTGCACGACAAGGACATCTGCATCGGCTGCGGCTATTGCTCGTACGCCTGCCCGTTCGGCGCGCCCCAGTTTCCCACCAGCGGCACTTTTGGTGTGCGCGGAAAAATGGACAAATGCACCTTTTGCGCGGGCGGCCCGGAGGTCAACGGCAGCCAGGCGGAGTTTGAAAAATACGGCCGCAATCGTCTTGCCGAAGGCAAGTTGCCCATCTGCGCCGAGATGTGCTCGACGAAAGCCCTGCTGGCCGGTGATGGCGACGTGGTGGCAGACATTTTCCGCAACCGCGTCGTGCAGCGCGGCAAAGGCGCTGAAGTATGGGGCTGGGGAACGGCATACGGCTCCAAACAGGCAGGCCAGCCGCCAGCAGGGGTGAAGTCATGAAGCGCGCCGGACTGCTTCTTGCCGCACTGGCGGCTGTCGCCGGCTTGGCGGGCTGCGGCGAAAAGCCGCAAACGCGCGGCGTCAACAAGGCGGATGTCGCGGCCTACCAGGGCGCCCAAAACCAGTTTGTCTCACCTGGCTGGAAGGTGGGCGACAAAACCAGCTGGGAGCAGAGGCCCAAAGCCCGCATGCAGAATTCCCAAAACGAGTACCCCAAGACAAACTGACCGGAGACCTTTATGAAACAAGCGCAATTAGCTATAATATTGATAGCAATTGGCCTGGCGGGTACGGCGGGTGCACAAGTTCCTGCACCGGTTGCCACCGTATCCGGAGCCGCATTGCCGGCGCCGGTTGTCAAGGTCGCCGCGACCGGTGGCATTCAGGGCCAAAATGTCTTCGATGTCAGGCCGGACGCCAGCGAAGACCCGGGCTATGCCAAGCAGACCAACGCCGAGCGCGCCAAGGTCCAGCCGGGCAACAATGCGCCCGTGTGGCGCCAGGTGGGCGAAGGCGTGAGCGGTGTTAGCAGCCTGCCCAAAAGCCAGGCTCCGGAGGCAGGCAACCTGATTCAGTCGTTTGTCCAGTACCCGGGTTCACGGGTGACCAATGCCGGGGAAGCCTGGCGCCAGGTGCGCAACAACTGGCTGATTCCCTATGGCGGCTCGCTGCTGGTCATCGTCATTCTGGCCCTGGCTTTTGTGTACTTTGCCAAGGGCCCGATGAAAACGACCCTGCCGGCCACTGGCCGCAAGATTGAGCGTTTCACACCGTTCGAGCGGGCGGCACACTGGTCGAATGCCATTGCTTTCGTGGCTTTGGGGGTGTCGGGTGTGGTCATTGCCTATGGGAAGTTTTTTCTGCTGCCTGTCATAGGAGGCACGCTTTTTGGTTGGCTGACTTATGCCCTGAAGAATCTGCACAACTTCGCTGGACCTTTGTTTGCTGTGTCAATGGTGGTGGTGTTTTTCACCTTCTTGAAAGACAACTGGCCTGAAAAAGGCGACCTGCAGTGGGTGCTCAAAGGTGGTGGCATGGTGGGCGGAGGCCATGCGCCGCCGACCCATCGTTTTAACCCGGGGTCGAAAGCTATTTTCTGGGGCGGTGTGTTTTTCCTGGGGTTGATCATCATTGCTTCTGGTTTCGTGATGGACAAGATCGTGCCGGGACTGATTTACGAACGTGCGACGATGCAGGTTGCCCACATGGTGCATGCGGTCACCGGGGTGCTGATACTGGCCATGTTCTTGGCGCATGCCTACCTGGGCTCGGTTGGCATGGATGGCGCCTACGAAGGCATGCGCCATGGCTATGTTGACGAGGCCTGGGCAAAGGAGCACCACGAGTACTGGTATGACGATGTCAAGTCCGGTAAAATTCCCGCCCAGCGAAGCAACCCGGCTGCCACCGGCCATGTCACTCCCGCACAAGCCTAAGGACGAGCATGAACAAACTTCTTCAAGTATTGACCGCTGGCCTGATCGTCAGCGCATCGGCCAGCGCGTTTGCCAAGCTGGCGCCGCTCGGCGACGAGGCCAAGGCCAAGGCGGCTGAAACGGCCGCCAAGGCCACCCACGCTGCCAAGCAGGAAACCTATCTGCTCTGCAAATCGCAGGACAAGGTGGCGGTCAGTTACTATGCTCATGCCAAAACCCTGGGCAAAGAGACCAAGCCGCCTGCAAACACCGCTGAATGCGCCGATGCGGGACCGTTTGCCTACACGCCGCCCGAAGCCAAACCGCTTGAGGCTTCAGGCGCGCATTCGCCAACGGGCAATGCCATCAGCCCGCCCAGCACCAAGCAGCCTGATGCGCAGGGCAATCCGGCGAAAAAGTAAACGCCGGCAACCCGCCAGGGTGGCAAAATCCTGTTCCGCTCCCAGGCCGACCTTGCAAAAGCTCGGCCTCTTTCTTTTCTATAGCCTTGACACATGATCTTGACATCTCCTTCGGTGCGCGGGGTGGCGCCCGTGCTGACCCAGGCCCAGGCGCCGCTGACCTGCGAGATAGACGCTCGCAACGAGCAGGGCGACCTTCAGCGGGTGTCCATTCCTGCCGAGCGTGCGCTCACCGTGTATGTGGACAAGCGCGAGCTGGTCACCCTGATGACGCTGGGCGCGCATCCGGAGCTGCTGGTGCTCGGTTTCCTGCGCAACCAGCGGCTGGTGGGGTCGGTGCACGACATCGAGTCGATCACGGTCGACTGGGATGTCGGCGCGGCCGCTGTCAAGACCCGGCAGGGCATTGCCGATATTGAAGACAAAACTGCGCGCCGCGTGGTGACCACCGGTTGCGGCCAGGGCAGTGTGTTCGGCGGCCTGATGGACGCGGTTGAGGCGATCAGCTTGCCGGCTGCGCTGGGCATCACGCAGGCGCAGTTGTATTCGCTGGTCAACACCATCCGGCTCAAGGAAACCACCTACAAGTCAGCCGGTTCAGTGCATGCCTGCGCCCTGTTTGAGCTGGCATCTGCCGAGCCGGCCATGCTGCTGTTTGTGGAAGACGTCGGGCGCCACAATGCCATGGACACGATTGCCGGCTGGATGTGGATGCAGGGCGCGCAGGCTGCACTGCCCGCAGGGGCCGACGCGCCTGCGCCGCTGGTTTTCTACACCACCGGCCGGCTGACCAGCGAGATGGTCATCAAGTCGGCGCAGATGGGCGTGCCGGTGGTGGTGTCGCGCAGCGGCATCACCCAGATGGGCCACCAGGTGGCGCAGTCGGTCGGCCTGTGCGCGATTGGCCGGGCGACCAACAAGCGCTTTCTTTGCTACACCCATCCGGAGCGGCTCCAGCTCATGCCGGGGCTGGCTGCAGCGCCCCCGGTGCCGGCGCCAACCCCGCTTTGAAGGGTCTTGCCGGGCTGCTTGGCTACTCCTGTTTTAATAGCTGGTAAACCAGTGCTGACAAGCACCAGTACTTGCTTTCTTCACTAAAAAAACAGTTTTCGGACCTGGGATGCGCCAGCCGCCTGGCGGCATCGTGCCAAAGCGGCCTGTCCTTTTGAAAGCCCGTGTTACTGCTTCTGCGCTAAGGTCACGCCATGAACATTCTTTTTTTAAAGCTTGGCTGGAAGACGCTGCTGCGCGACCTGCGCGCGGGCGAGCTGCGGCTGTTGATCGTCGCGGTCACGCTGGCGGTGGCTTCGCTCACGGCCGTCGGGTTTTTTGCCGACCGGCTCAAGGGCGGGCTGGAGCGCGATGCGCTGCAATTGCTGGGCGGCGATGCGGTGGTCCGCAGCGACGGCCTGGTTCCCGAGGCATTTGCCGCCAAGGCCGCGTCGCTGGGCTTGAAAAGCATCTCCACCGTCAGTTTTCCGACCATGGCCCGGGCGAGCGACGAAGATGGCGGCGCCAGCAAGCTGGTCGCCTTCAAGGCGGTTCCCGAAGGCTATCCGCTGCGCGGCCGCATGCAGGTGGCCCAGACGCTGGACGGGGCAGGGCAGCCGACCCAGGGCATTCCCGAGCCGGGTACCGCCTGGGCCGACGCGTCGCTGCTCGATGCGCTGGGCCTTGGGCTGGGCCAGTCGCTGCTGCTGGGCGACAGCCGTTTCAAGGTGACGCGGGTCATTGTGCAGGAGCCCGACCGGGGCGCCGGCTTCATGAGCTTTTCGCCGCGCGTGATGATCAACCAGGCTGACGTTGCCGCAACCGGCCTGATCCAGCCAGCCAGCCGGACCAGCTACCGGTTTGCGGTGGCCGGCGACGATGCCCAGGCGGTCAAGTCGTATGTCCGCTGGGCCACCGATGAGCTCAAGCAGCCGGGCGCGGAAGCCCGGCTGCGCGGCGCGCGCCTGGAGTCGCTTGACAGCAGCAGCCCGCAGATGCAGCAAACCCTGGAGCGGGCGCAAAAGTTTCTGAACCTGGTCGCGCTGCTGGCGGCGCTGCTGAGCGCGGTGGCGGTGGCCATCGTGGCGCGCAGCTTTGCCGCCAAGCACCTGGACGACTGCGCCATGCTGCGCGTGCTCGGCCAGCCGCAGCGCACCATTGCGCTGGCCTACACCTTCGAGTTCGTGCTGGCCGGGCTGGCCGCCAGCGCGCTGGGCGTCGCTCTGGGGTTTGGCGTGCATCACGTGTTTGTGCTGTTGCTGGCCGGCCTGGTGAGCGCGTCCCTGCCGGCCGCCACGCTGTGGCCGGCCGCCTTCGGCATGGGCATGGGGCTGACGCTGCTGCTGGCCTTTGGCCTGCCGCCGGTGCTGCAACTGGCCCAGGTGCCGCCGCTGCGGGTGATCCGCCGGGATGTCGGCAACCTCAAGCCGGTCTCGCTGCTGGTGCTGGGCGTCGGCATGGCGGGTTTTGCCGCCCTCTTGATGGTTGCCAGCAACGACGTGAAGCTCGGCCTGATCGCCGTGGGCGGATTCTTGGGCGCGGCGCTGGTGTTTGCCGCCGCCAGCTTTGCCGCTGTCAAGCTGCTGCGCGCCAGCGTCAACGAAACCACGGCGCCGCGCTGGCTGGTGCTGGCCACCCGGCAGCTGTCGGCCCGTCCGGTGTATGCCGTCGTGCAGACCAGCGCCCTGGCCATCGGCCTGCTGGCGCTGATGCTGCTGGTGCTGCTGCGCACCGACCTGATCAGCAGCTGGCGCAATGCCACGCCGCCGGATGCGCCGAACCGCTTTGTCATCAATGTGCAGCCCGAGCAGGGCGCTGCCTTCCAGCAGACGCTCAAGGACGCCGGCGTGACCAAGTTTGACTGGTACCCGATGATCCGCGGCCGGCTGGTGGCCATCAACGGCCAGGACATCAAGCCCGACGCGTTCGAGGAAGACCGCGCCAAGCGCCTGGTGGACCGGGAATTCAACCTGTCCAACAGCGCGGAAAAGCCGGACCACAACGAGGTCGTGGCAGGCCAGTGGACGGCGGGCGAGAAGGGCGCCATCAGCGTCGAGCAGGGCCTGGCGACCACTCTGGGGCTCAAGCTGGGCGACAGCCTGCGCTTTGACATTGCCGGCCAGACCAGCGAGGCCAAAATCACCAGCCTGCGCAAGGTGGACTGGGGCTCGATGCATGTCAACTTCTTTGTGATGTACCCGGTGGAGCAGCTGCCCGGCGATATCCCGGTGTCCTTCATCAGCGCCTTTCGCGCGCCCGAGCCCGCCAGCAGCCCGCCTGCAGCCGGGTCGCCCAGGCCGCTGAGTTTTGACAATGCCCTGGTCAGGGCCTTTCCCAACATCACCAACGTCGACATGAGCAGCACCCTGGCGCAGGTGCAACGGGTGCTTGACCAGGTCATCCGGGCGGTCGAGTTCCTGTTCGGCTTCACCCTGGCGGCCGGGCTGGTGGTGCTGTTCGCTGCCATCACCGCGACCCGCGAGGAACGCGCCCGCGAATTCGCCATCATGCGCGCCGTCGGCGCCCGGGCTTCGCTGCTGCGCCAGGTGCAGCGCGCCGAGCTGGCCGGTGTCGGGCTGCTGGCCGGTTTCCTGGCCTCGCTGGTGGCGCTGGCGGTCGGCTGGGGCCTGGCGCGCTATGTGTTCGATTTCAGCTGGACCGGCTCCTGGACCGTGCCGCTGTTCGGCAGCCTGGCCGGCGCCGCCCTGGCGCTGGCCGCCGGCTGGTGGGGGCTGCGCGCGGTGCTGAACACGCCGGTGGTGGAAACGCTGCGCAAGGCCGGATAGCTGGCTTGCAGGCATTGACGCCATCCGGCCCGCCGGCTGCCAAAATGCCAGTTTTGCCAGCGTCGGTTGGTTAAGGATGGAAAAAAGAGCGGGCCTGGACTCTGGCCAGGCTTGCCTGGCAACCGGACCGCCCAAAAACCCGATTTTTAGGTAAAAAAGGCTTGATGCGCTTTCAGGATCGGCACTTTCAGCTATTGAATAAATAGCAAAATTGCACAGCGCGGGGTGATGGCCGTTTTATTTTCAGCCCTGCACCAGCAGCACCACCAGCGCCCCGGCGCCGCCCGCCGCCGGCCGGGCCTGCACAAACGCCAGCACTTCCTTTTTCTGGACCAGCCAGCTTTGCACCTTGCCCTTGAGCACCGGCGCCTTGCCCGGCGAGCCCAGGCCCTTGCCGTGAACCACCCGCACGCAGCGCACGCCGGCCTTGTTGGCCTCGCGAATGAAGGCGCCCAGGGCGTTGCGCGCATCCTCGCGCCGAAAACCGTGCAAATCGAGCTGGCGCTGGATGCTCCAGCTGCCGCGCCGCAGCTTGCGCACCACGTCGACGCCGATGCCGGGGCGGCGAAAGCTCAGGGATTCGTCGGCGTCCAGCAGTGACTCGACATCAAAGCCGTCCGACAGCGCTTCCTGCATCACCGCCAGCTCGTCGAGCAGGCGCTGGCTGGCCACCGGCGCCGGGCGCGGCCGCTCGACCTTGGCCTGGCCGCCCGGACGGTGCTGGGAGGCCAGGGGCATGACCCGCCCGACGGCGCGCGAGAACAGCTCTTTTTCGGCCCGAACCCGGGCTGCCGCCGCCCAGATCGTCGCCTGTCTTTCGGCCTCCAGCCGGGCGCGCAGTTCAAGCTCCCGCCGAACCGGCAGCAGATCCTTGAGGTTGCGGACCAGCAGGCTTTTTTGGCGTGGGGACGAGGGCGCGAGCATGGTGGCGTGATGAGGATTTTGCGAAAAGGCCTCATCCTAAAGCAGTCCCCGCTCGGCCATCGAGACCGCGCTGGATGCCGTGACCACGAAATGGTCGAGCACCCGCACATCGACCAGGGCCAGCGCCGCCTTCAGCGTATGGGTCAGCAACTCGTCGGCCCGGGAGGGCTGGGCCGCTCCGCTCGGATGGTTGTGCGCCAGCACCACGCTGGCCGCATTGAGCGCCAGCGCCCGAATGACCACCTCGCGCGGGTACACGCTGGTTTGGCTCAAGGT